>CANBLA010000025.1 GCA_947369305.1 uncultured Clostridia bacterium | reverse complement strand
GTGATAGAAAGGAGCTTTTTTCTTTCCAACTCTTTGTAATCTTATTTTTACCATTATTTCACCTCCTAAAAAATTTATAATTTATAATAAAATTATAATGAAATTATTATAATATTATTTCTTATTTCAAATCGTCAAAATCACCTAAATCGTTTGGATTGATGTTCATTTTTCTCATCATGTTTTTCATTTTTTTGGGTGATTTCATCTCTTTCATCATTTTTTGTGTCATTTCAAATGTTTTCATGAATTTATTTAATTGTTGGACAGTTGTTCCACTTCCCTTTGCAATACGAATTCGTCTACTGGCATTTAAAATCTTGGGATTTTGCCTTTCTTCTAATGTCATGGAACAAATCATGGCTTCAATTCTGCCGATTTCTTTGTCATCAATTTCTACATTTGACAATTGATTTCCAATTCCCGGAATCATTTTCAAAATCGATGAAAAAGAACCCATTTTTTTCATTTGACGAAGTTGTGCTAAATAATCATCCAAGTCAAATTTATTTTTCTTCAAACTTTTTTCTAATTTCTCAGCTTCACTTAAATCAAAATTCTCTTCTGCTTTTTCAATAATGGAAAGCACATCTCCCATGCCTAAAATACGAGATGCCATTCTTTCTGGATGAAATTCTTCTATGTCACTTAACTTTTCACCAGTAGCAATGTACTTGATTGGCTTTCCTGTAACTTTTTTGACAGATAAGGCACTACCACCTCTCGTATCGCCATCTAATTTGGTTAAAACAATGCCATCAATGCCTACTTGCTCATTAAAAGTTTGAGCAATATTGACAGCATCTTGACCTGTCATCGAATCCACAACTAACAAAATTTCGTGTGGTTTGACACTTTTTTTGACGTCTTTTAATTCTTGCATTAATGTTTCATCGATTTGCAGACGTCCTGCTGTATCTAAAATGACAACATCATTTAGCTTGGAAATGGCTACTGACAAAGCTTGTTTGGCGATTAAGTTAACGTCTTTGGTGGTTTCGTTGGCATAAACTGGTATGTCAAGTTGTTTTCCTATGACTTGTAATTGTTTGATAGCCGCTGGTCTGTAGACATCGCAGGCAACTAATAATGGTTTTTTGCCTTGTTTTCGAATGCTATTCGCCAGTTTTCCTGCTGTTGTTGTTTTACCAGAACCCTGCAACCCAACTAACATAATAACAGTTGGTGGATTTGGAGTGAAATTTAATTTGGCATCTTCTCCACCTAGCAATTCAATCAGCTCATCTTTTACAATTTTGATAACCTGCTGTCCAGGTGTTAATGACTTTAATACATCTTGCCCTAAAGACTTTTCTTCAATTACCTTAACAAAATCTTTTACAATCTTGTAATTCACATCTGCTTCTAACAAAGCAAGTTTTACTTCTCGTGTAACTTCTTTTAAATCATTTTCTGTAATTCTTGCTTTTCCTTTTAGCTTTCTTGTGATTTCTTGTAATCTGGAAGATAATCCTTCAAATGCCATTTTTCAAACCTACCTTTTCACATTTTCTTTTAAACTAGACAATTTAGTTTCGTTTTTACATCCTCAAGAACGGTTGCAATTTCTATATCTGTAGAGTTTTTTGTTAATGTATTAATTTCTGATAAGATTGTTGCAATTAATTCTTCTTGTATTTTATTTTTTTTCATGATTTTAAGCTTTTCTTCAAACGTAAAAAGCTTTCTTTCCCCCTTTTTCAGATTATCTCTAACAGCCTGCCTTGTAATATTCTCATTTTCTGCAATTTCTGTTAATGATAAATCATTATTATAGTAGTCATTTAGTAAATCATATTGTTTTCTTGTTAATAATTCACCATAAATTTCCAACAAAATACTAATTTTAATACTATTTTCTGGTTCCATGACTACTCCTTTATTTTAACTGTAATGCTATTATACTTTACACCATTTAGAAAGATTTGTCAAGTTTTTTCTTAAAAAAATAGTAAGAACTTAAATTCTTACTATTTTTTAATATTTTTATTCAGCTATTTTTACTACAATATCATACGCATTGACTAAGCTTGTTGACGCACCTGCACTTAACTGTACAGTCGCTTGTGGCTCTGTCTCAGAAATAACACCGTCAATGGTTGTTATTTCTCCACCTTCCTTGTCTAATAATGTAATATTTATTTCCGTCATTTCACACTTTGTTTCACTTATATTTTTTACATCTGCTAAAATCAAAGATTCTCCATCTTTTTCTGTTAATTGAATGTTCGACATTTCAAAGTTACCAAATGTTTTGGTTTGAGCAAGTTTGTCACTTATATTTAGTTTTGTTCCATCTTCCAACTGCAATACGGATTCCTCTTCAGTATTTTGAACAACGTCATTTTGATTTTTAGTATCACCAAAACCTGCATTTTTCTTATTTCTAACATTCACTAATAAAGCAATTACAACAATTGTAATAATTACCAATATTAAAATCATCCTTTTTTCACTTTTCTTCATTTGAATCACTCCTTAAATTTTATTTAACATGTTTAGTATATTCTTTAATAAGATTTTTGTCAATACTTTACAGACAAATAAGCTATTTTCTAATGTTATTCTTTCATTTCTTTGGCTAATTTTCCAATCGCTTTTGTCTCAATTCGTGATACATAAGAACGGGAAATTCCCATCATACTTGCAATTTCATGCTGTGTCTTTGGTTTATCTCCTTTTAATCCAAATCTTAACTCAATAATCGTTTTTTCTCTGTCTTTCAGAATATTTCTTATTTTTTCATATAGTCTTTTTATTTTAAACTTCAAATCTACTTCATCTTCAATATTTCTATCATCATTTTCTAGAACTTCTTGAAGTGTTACGACATTGTCGTCTTTATCTTTACCAATCGGTTCATTTAAATACACTTCTGCACCTAATTTTTTAGTAGAACGCAAATACATTAAAATCTCATTTTCAATGCACCTTGCAACATAAGTAGCCAATTTAAAATTTCGACTTAAATCATAACTATTAATCCCTTTGATTAACCCAATTGTTCCAATTGAAATTAAATCATCTTGGTCAATATTAGTAGTCGAATATTTTTTGGCAACATGAGCAACTAATCTTAAATTTCGTTCAATTAAAATATTTCTAGCATTCTCATCTCCATCTCTTAGATTTTCTAAATATTTTCTTTCTTCTTCTTGTGATAAAGGCTCTGGAAATAAATTGCCACTTTGTATGTATCCTATGCCAATAATTGCTTGACTTAAAAAATCAATTAGATTTACTACCGAAATAAAGAACATATACATTACCTCCATATTATAATTTAAGTATATGAAGGTAAAATATTTTTGTGCCTGACCCCTAACTAAAAGCTAAAATTCTCACATTTCGCACAAATTTCTCGCCAATTCTCCTTTTCTCTAAACTTTGCATCCATTGAATTTTCATCTATAAATCCTGAAACAATCATAGCATTTTCTAAACAATTACTTTTCTCAATCATAAAATCTACAAGTGGACATTTTACTCCATCCTCACCACTCGTAGGATTTACATCATTTTTAAATTCTAATCCCATTTTCTCTTTTCTTTCATTTTTTGTCTTATATATTACTGCTCATTCTCTTCTAATTCTAGCTTTTCTTCACTTTTCAAAGTAGTAACGATTAATTCTATAATCGGAATTAATATAAGCATAAAAATTACAATATCCGTAACAGGAAGTCTTGTAATGGCGATTATGCTTAATAAAATGGTTTCTATAAAAACTACTTTTTGAATAAAATCTACTATAATCTGCATTGCATTTATTTTCCTAAAACGAATTAAAAAGTAAATAAATACCACAACAAATGAAGTTACAACAGGTAAAATATAAAGTTTTATAACATCTCGTATTCTTTTGTTGGCAACAGAATGAATATTTAGATCTTCTACCGTTTTTGAAACACCAAACGTTTCATTAATTCGATGAATTAAATTTGTTTTTTCTTCATCCGTTATTGATTCCACATTAATTTGTATAGAATCCCCAAAAACTTCTAATTCTTTAACCATAAAATTTTTACTTTGAAAAGTTTCTTTGCTTATTTGCTCCATCATTTTCAAATCCACTTCTTTGCCAATTTTTATCTCTATCGTTTCATGCTTTCCAAACATAAGCGAAACATTAAAACCTCTTAAAGCAACTACAATTAGTCCAGCAATAATCAAAAGAATAACACCTAAAATAATTATTTTTTTACTATTTTTATTTGTATCCATTTTATAAAATCCTCTCTTCTTTCTGCGTTAATTTTGTTTTTTCAATACCATCCTTGTAAAAATAAAATTGTACACTCCATTCAATAAAATTCCCCAAAATAGTATCATACCAATACTATTGATTATCGTATATTTTGAAAATGTAAATACAAGTATGATTACATCTACTGGAATAAGTGCTAAATAAAATTTTTTAGCAGTTTCACGATAAGCAATTTCAATTTCTTGTGTTTGTAAATTTTTCAAAAGTAATTTCATAAAAACATAATTCATAACAATGACAAGTACATAAGTAATCACTGAATTTTCCGTTAAAATCACATTTGTATATCGAGTTACAATTGACAATACAGCTATATAACCAATTGCTAAAACAGCACCTAAAGCTCCATTTTTCTTAAATTTTACAGTCAACATGAAAGAAACAATTATTATGGCGAAAATAGCAATTATTGAGAACATCTTCTTATCTTGTTGTGTGTACTCTGATTTTACGAAGTTATCTGTTTTTAATTCATAGGTTACTGGCATAACACCCGAATTTAAAATATCCGCAATGCTTTTAGCTGAACGATAATCTTCTAAAAATTCCTTATAATTGGTTCTATCTTGTCCCACAGAAATTTGTAGCATACCATTTGTCATTTCTTCTCCAAAATAGGTAGTCATCATCGTTGTATCATCCAATACAATAGATACATATCTTTTTTCAGTTTCATCCTCATTATGTTCATCACTCTCATTTTCTTCTGGTTGTGTATCGTCTTTAATTTCAATATATTTTGTACTAATTTCTCTTAATTTCTCAGCACCTTCTTTATTAAATTCAATTTGCAAATACGTTTGATATGCTTCATTAGAAGATACCACCGATACATTTTTGATATCTTTATTATCCATCAAAATCAAACCATTTTGATAATCAATTATTTGAAACTTTCCAGCACTTGATACAAGATTTTCCACTAATTCAACTGTATCATTATTGGCTGTCTCTACCATCAAATCTCCTGTAACATCATCTATTCTTAAATTTGATTCAGCAATTTCTTGATTTTTCAACCTTTTTTGAATAATTTTTTTAGCTATCTCAAAATTTTCTTTTGTTAATTTATCATCACTATTTACTTTTACATTTCTTGTTTCTTTTGCATAAGGTAATTCTTCACTTGCAATCTCTTCAGAATTTTCTGAAGCAGTTGTTTCTTCCTCTGCAGTTATAGGATTCCCTTTTTTCCAGACTTCTCCTTTTACATCTCCATTTTCATCTACATATACATATTTTTCTTCTTCCGAGTCATTTAATGCATATTGTAATTCTCTTGCTCCTTGTAACTCCATCCCATATTGATAATCTAAAATAACATTTCTCCATACTCCCTTTTCTTTCGAAAAAACTCCCCAAAATGCAACTAGTGAAACAACAATTACGAACAATATTACAACCAAAACTTTCAATTTTCCGAATATTTTTTCCAAAATCATTTCCTCCTATTATAATAAATTTGTATCATTAATAATTAATTCAAACCATAATCTCAAATATTTTGCAGCTCTTTTACTCATTTGGGTTCGCTCCATAAAAATTTCAAAATAATCGATTACAGGACAAATTTTTGTATCAATCTTTAAATCTAAAATCACTTTTTTATTTTCTGTATCAATCTTTAACTCAGAATGTGTTACTGCATAATTCACTTCATCATGTTTATCAAATATATTCCTATCCTTTTTCGAAACTCTGCTTCGATGTGCATCCGATTTATCCGCCAAAATTAAAGCTGCAGATATATCACTAACTGCTGTTCCAGTTGCTTCATCATGATTTCCAATCGCCATCATGATTTCTGTTCTATCTGATACATTCATTCCCATTTCTTTTAAGATTTGATAAGCTAATATGGCACCAGAATGCGCGTGATCAATTCGATTAACTGAATTTCCTATATCATGCATATAACCTGCAATTTTTGCAAGTTCAATTCGATGTTCATCATAGCCTAACGTTTCTAAAATACTTCCTGCTCTTTCTGCAACTAGCATACAATGTCTTTCAGAATGCTCCGTATATCCTAACACATCTAACTGTTTTTGGGCATTTTTCATAAGTTCTCTTATCTCAATGTTTTCTATAACATCTTCAAAATTCACCATGTCTCCTCCTTCTTTAGTCTTTGATTATTTTATATCAATTTCTATAAAATATCAACTGTTTTTATAAAATTTATTAAAAATCACTATTTTAAAATAGAGAGCATATACATTATCCTTTCTACAAAAAACAATATAAATACTCTCTATTTTATTTGACCTTCTAAAAAATATTATTTTTTTACCTTCTCCAAAATTGTGATTCATTTTCCATACTTAAGAACTACTTCAAATTCACACCTAAAATTCCGCCAATAGCACCTCCAACTATCCCAAGTGCAATCATAATAATTGCATTTACATTAAGCGAAAAATCAAAATTCATAATACTTGAAATCAAATATAAAATTACCATATAAATTAATCCCAAAATACTTCCATAAACAATTCCTTTTTCATCAATTTTTTTCGCAACTAAAAATCCACCAATTAAAATACTAAACGATGAAATAAAAATAACCGTCGGCATAATAATATTTTCCTTAATGCTAGAAAAGCTAAGCACAATCGATAAAATTAAAATCATAACAAGTGTTAGACCAATTGAAATTCCTACTCCTTTAAGCACAAGCAAAAATTTATTAACTCCTGTATTTTCTTTTAACTCTTCCATATTGCCTCCTAAAAACAAAAAATCTCTTTAGAAAATTATATTTCCAAAAAGATTTTTTATTCCTATTCTTTTACTTTTTTACTCTTCTTCACCACTATTTTCTTGTGCTTCATTTACACTTTTTAACTGATTTATTTCCAAATAGTTTTCAAGTTCAATTTCTTCCTCATTATATTCTAAATAATAAGTCGTCACACCTGATTTTGTTTTTGAATATATTTTGGTACAAGCACACGGAATAATCAAACGCTCTACCTGTGCATCATAAATACCATAAAGCCCATTTAAATTCACTACAATTCCTTTAATTCCAGTAGTTTCTGGAATAGTTAAAACATTATCATACTCATTTACTTGAGACATTTTATGGTTGGAAGTTGTATTGTCAGAGTTAGTTGTATTTTCATCCTCTTGTTCATTTTCAATTTCATTACTAGAAACAGTATTAGACAAATCATCACCACTTTGACTACTCGATGTTTTATTAGCAACATAACCTAATGAATCATATACACATTTTAATTTTTCATTTCCTTCAATATCAATAATTCCAACTTTTCCATCATTATTTACTGGAATACATGCATCAAATAACAAACTATAATTTCGAATGTTTTCATTTTGAAATTCTTCTTTTTCTTCAATTCCAATCGAATCATATTCTGCATAAACAATCGTGTCACCTTCTCCATTTAAAACGCCATATTTATCATCTTTTTCTACTAAATACAATTTATTAAGTTCATCTAAAATTGAAATATTGTCATACTCAGTTGGTTTAATAATCGTTGTTCCATCCTTTGAAACAATTCCAACAGAATTTTCAGCTGTCACTAAAAATTCCTGTGTGTTTTGCATATAAACCATTTTTTCATACTTCAAACTAATAATTTCCTGCCCATTTGCCAAAGAAACAACTCCAAAATTCGTTCCATCTCCTACAACAAGCATATTATCAATCATCGCTGTTAAATTCTCGTATGAATTACTAACTTCTTTGTAACCTAATTTAGTAGCTGTTTGTAAGGCCAATTGTATTAGGTTTTTTAAAGAATATACTCGTATTCTATTTGTCTCAGATAAATCTAATTGAACATTAAAAATTCTTGGTAACTCCGAAAATGGCACATATAACTCATTATTAATATACCTTATTGGTTCTGTCAAAGGAAGTGTTTCTGCTGTTTCATTTTCCGATTCAACCATTATATTAACACGTTGTTCTCCTGTGGTATTATCTACTGTAACCAATTGTCTTTCCACTATATTTTCTGTGTTATCATCCATCAAATTATCAGTATTTTTATTAAGAATATACTTTGTTACACTTTTGGCATCAGCTGACATAGAGACAATTTCATAAGAACTACTCAAATAGCAACTATTCTCATCCTCCGTATAATTTTTATACTCTCCTTTTTGATAAGAGTATCCCAACGCATTTGCCAACTCTCTAATATTCATATAATTTACACCATTATCCTCTAACAATAAAGTAGAAGAAATTGGCACTTGTTTATTATCCACAAACATCTTTAACTTTAGTGAATCTTGGTATTTTATATACCCAATAATTCCTACCAAAATCACCACCACAATCGCACAAATAATCAAAATCGTTAAAACCGTTTTTTTGTTTTTATTATTTTTTTCCATTTGCTCAACAAATCTGTTACTTTCCTCAAAATTCATAAAATCCTCCTCGTTTAACCTAAAATCTTAATCATCAAACTTCCTAACTTGTATATCCATACTTTTCATAAAATTCATCTCTAAACTTTAGCAAATTATCCCTCTCTATTTCTATTCTAACTCTTTCCATCAATTTCGTCAAGAACCTTAAATTATGAATTGACAAAAGTTGCACACCTAAAATCTCCTTCGTATTTATCAAATGCCTAATATAAGCTCTTGTAAAGTTTTGACAAGTATAACAATCACATTCTTCGTCGATTGGTGAAAAATCTTTTTCATAACTTGCATTTCTCACCACTATTTTTCCATGTGATGTCATCGCTGTTCCATGTCTTGCAATCCTCGTTGGCAAAACACAATCACACATATCAATTCCAGCTAGAGCTGATTCAATCAAATAATCCGGTGTTCCAACACCCATCAAATATCTTGGTTTATTTTCTGGCAATAAAGGAGCAGTAAAATTTAAAATATCCAAAAATTCATCTTTCGGCTCTCCTACACTAATTCCGCCAATTGCATAACCCGGAAAATCCAATTCGATTAAATCTTTTACACTTTTCTCTCTCAAATCCTTGAAAAAACCACCTTGCACAATTCCAAATAATCCTTGTATATCCGTTGTTTTATGCGCATTTTTACAGCGCTTTGCCCAACGCGTTGTACGCTCCATTGAATTTTTCGTATATTCATACGTTGATGGATACGGACAACATTCATCAAAAGCCATCATAATATCAGACCCCAAAGCTTCTTGAATTTCCACCGAAATTTCTGGACTAATAAACTTTTTGCTTCCATCTAAATGAGAACGAAAATCCACTCCTTCTTCACGGATTTTCCTCAAATCCCCCAAACTAAACACTTGAAATCCGCCACTATCTGTCAGGATTGGCCTATCCCAATGCATAAACTCGTGAAGTCCGCCAGCTTCTTTGATTAATTCATGTCCCGGACGTAAAAATAAATGATAAGTATTGGACAAAATAATTTGTGCTTTCACATCTTCTTTTAATTCTCTTGGACTTACGCCTTTTACCGTAGCCTGCGTTCCAACTGGCATAAAAATTGGTGTTTGAATATCACCATGTGGTGTATGAATAATGCCACGTCTGGCTCCTGAATTCTGATCAATATGTAATAATTCATAAGTAATTGCTTGTTTCATTTCTTCTCCTTCCAAAAGCTTGCTTTTTGTAGCATTTTGTGGTATCATTATAATAGATACTTTTGTGCTATTTTAAGTCTATTTTTCTATAAAATCAACATCGCATCTCCGAAACTAAAAAATTTGTATTTTTCTTTCACTGCCTCTTCATATGCCTTCATCACAAAATCCTTTCCTGCTAAACTTGAGACTAACATAATTAGTGTAGATTCTGGCAAATGAAAATTCGTAATTAATCGGTCAATGCATTTAAATTGGTAACCTGGATAAATAAAAATATTCGTATCACCTTCTATTTCCCTAACCAAACCATTTTCGTCTGCTACTGACTCTAAAACGCGACAAGAGGTTGTCCCAACACTAATTACTTTATGTCCATTTTTCTTCGCTTGATTAATTTTATCCGCGTCTTCTTTTTTTATATAATAATGTTCTGAATGCATGTTATGTTCCTCTATATTTTCCACTTTAACTGGTCGAAACGTTCCAATTCCAACATGTAACGTCACATTTGCAATTTGAACACCTTTTTTGGTAATTTCTTGCAACAATTCTTCCGTAAAATGCAAGCCTGCCGTTGGCGCTGCACTAGAGCCCTCATATTTGGCATATACGGTTTGGTATTTATCCTTTTCTCTTAATGTTTCTTTGATATAAGGTGGCAAAGGCATTAGACCAATTTTATCCAGAATTTCGTTAAAAATTCCCTTATATTCAAACTTTACTTTTCGATTTCCACCTTTTAATATTTCCAAAATCTCTGCTTTTAATAGATTTTCTCCAAAACTCACTTTGGTACCAGGTTTTAACTTATTTCCAGGTCGAACCATCACTTCCCAAAAGTCGCCTTCTAGCCTTTTGAGTAGTAAAAATTCAATCTTGGCTCCCGTATCTTTTTTTCCATATAATCGTGCTGGCAAAACTTTTGTATTGTTAATTACCAAACAATCTCCTGGTTCCAAATATTCGATTACATTTTTGAAAACTTTATGTTCAATGGTTTGTGTATTTTTGTTAATTACCATCAGACGCGCCTCATCGCGTTTATCATATGGATGCTGAGCAATTAGTTCTTCTGGTAAATCGTAATTAAAATCCGATACTTTCATTTTGAGAACTCCCCTTTTGTTTCGATTTTGTAATTATATCATATTTAAGAAAAAAATACAAGATACAATATTAGTATCTTGTATTTTTTCAATTATTAAGTCGAATGTCCCATTGCTTTCCATACGTCCTCTCTGTACATGTCAACTAATTGACTTCCTTCACCTTCAGTTATTCCTCCGTAACAAGTTCCATAATGGTAATAGTCCGCTTTTATATAGGCATAACTATAGGTTG
>CANBLA010000024.1 GCA_947369305.1 uncultured Clostridia bacterium | reverse complement strand
GCTAACAATTCATCAAAATATAATGTGAAAATTAATAGCATTGACGATTATTATGACACTAGTCTTCAATTGATAACAGCTACTGAACAAAAATACTTAAAAACAAAGACAACAGGAGGAAATGAGACAGATGTAAATGCATTAGAGACAGTTGCAGAACCTTCTTATATTAATGGTGAAGGAAGAAATGTAATTTGGAATGATGTTGGTAGTCCTATTGTGGGCTCAGATACAGATGGAGATAATAATATTTACTATCAGAAAATGACAGCAAGTAATTTAGAAATACTTCTAACACCTGGAGATAAAAGAGAAATAAAAGTAACATTTAAAGTTAAAAAGAATGATACTACAAGTGAAAATGCTCTAAATGCTATTATATTAGGACAAAAATGTAATGTAGCAGAAATTGCAAGTTATTCAACTTATTTTGCAAATCCAGAGGATTGTAAACCATACGGTTGTAGCGGAGCAAATTGTCCTCATATTGCGGGTAAAATAGATAGAGATTCTGCACCGGGCAATGTCAATATTGGATTAAGAAATGATAAAAAATATTACGAAGACGATACTTTCGCAGCGCCTAAGATTGAAGTATTTTTACTTGGTGAACAAAGAACCATTAATGGTTTAGCTTGGGAAGATGACAGTAGTGGCCAAGATGAGGATAAGACAGAAAAACCTGGTTATAACCAAACAGTTGGTAATGGTAAAAAAGATACTGATGAAAAAGGAATCGAAGGCTTGACAACAGAATTAGTTGAAAAAGTTATGATACTAAATGAAGATGAAACCAGCTATACAGAATATGATTACATCTGGCCAACTGGTATTCAATTGGAACAGTTGAAAAATAATACAATTGAAGAGGTAAGCCATTTTGATAGTACAATTGAAACGCAAGACAATGGTATTTATAATTTCAACAATGTTCCAGCAGGTGATTATGTTGTAAGATTTACTTATGGAGATAAAGAAATAGAATCAGCTGACTATTCAGAAGCACATTACTATAATGGTCAAGATTATAAATCTACAAAATATAAGGCTGAATTAAAAGATGAAGTAAATGAAGAGTATGTAAAACCTTCAGCATATCTAAATCTTGAAAAACACTTGAATAGTAGCAAAATAGAGCGTCATAACTCAGCTGCTGATAGTGAAGTAAGGCGATTACAAGTAATTAGCAACTCTAGGGAAATTACGTATGACAATAATAAAATATTAGCAGCTGCAATGAGTGATGAGGACTTAAAGGAGAAGAACGGCTATACTGACGAGGAGCAGGGAGATGTTAATGGCAATAGAGTAGAATTACTTAAAGGTAAAGAAGACGGAAAATACTACATGTATGCCGATACACCTAAGATTGATATGAACATTGAGTCTAAAGATCATACTGGTAGTGGTGTAAATAATCAAAACCAAACAACATATTATAATGTCAACAACGTGGACTTCGGTTTAGAAGAAAGACCAGCAACGCAGTTGACTTTGGATAAACAAATTGAAGAAATTATTTTAACAACATCAGATGGAAATACAATTATGGATGCGAAGTATACTATTAACTATAAGGTTGAAGATACTGGCGAAATTACAGCTAACGTAGAGTTAGACACAGCCAACTCATATGGAGTCGATAACCTACAAGCGCTTAACAGAGACCAAGCAACTAACCACGGTTTTAGATATATTAACGTAGATTCTAACATTTTAGAAGGAACAACGATTACTGTAAAATATAGATTTACTGTGTTGAATACGGGTGAGGTTGATAGAACAGGAGAATTAGCAAATATTGAATATACAGATGAAGGTATAGAAAAACTAAAAGCTGAATTAAGCGAACTATCAACAAAACTTATAACGTATGAAAAAGAAGGAAGTAGTCTAAAAAATAATACGACAATGGGAGCGTATGTAGGAAGCATCTACTATTATGGGGAAAATGGAAATCAAAATGATAAAGTTGTTACCACAACGGTTAGACAATTAGTAGACTACATTGACAACGATGTAACTTTTAGCGGAACATTAAATGCTTCTCCAAACACAAGTTGGAGTAACATAACAGCCGAAGAGTTAAAAGAAAAGATTAAATCTAGTATTGTAGAAGAAAAAGAAGAAAATGGAACAGCAACATATACAATTACTGATAGTAGGAATATTCAATATGAGACTAACAACAGAAACAATTTAACAGTTAGTGTGGATAGTTATGGTATAGAGAATACAAACAATGTAAATAATAAAGATTTCATCATTGAATTAGTACCTACCCAAGCATTACAAGGAGATCAAGCAGTTGATGGAGGAAAAGACAAAGCATTTATGAATTTAACTGTCACAAGATATTTAGGAACTGACTCTGATGATTTGAGAATTGATAACATTGCCGAGATTATCAAATACAATAACAAAGTTGGTAGACGTGATATTTTAACAATTGCAGGTAACCAATCACCAAAATTAGCATTAGAAAAAGATTTAAATAAGGCAGGGGATAAAGTAAGTGAAGGAATGGTATATGAACGAGACACGAGTGCAACAGAAGTTATCACACTATCGCCACCAACTGGTACACCATGGATGACTTGGAGGTTACAAGTAATTGCAAGTATCACAGCAGGATTAGCCATTGTGGCAGGTGGTATTGTATTCATCAAAAAGAAAATACTTAAATAAATAACATGTGCGGGATAAACTCCAAAGGTTTATCCTGCAAGTATATACAAAAGTGCAAAGGAAGTGAGACACATGAAAGAAATTCCAAATGTGGAAAATAAATTAAGAGAAGAGCCAAAAAAAAGAAAGGCTTATCAAAGATACGAAAAATATGAGGCTATGTTGCAAGTGTATCAAAAGATGGCTTCTGTAAATTTAGTAAAAAGTAGTAGTAAACCATTTAGCCAAGTAGGAAAATGGATTGAAAGTGCTGGACTTGATAAAGATGAAGACTATGACGCATTATTAGAATTTGTAGAAATAGCAGATAGAATAAAAAAGAAAAATCCGCATGTATCATTAAACGATCTTACTTCTCAAAAGGGAAGAGAAATGATTGCTGATATTATTTCTAAAACACAGAAAGATAGCAAATTCAGCGAAAATGACTTACATGTTGTTGCGATTGCCAAATGTTATGGATTATATGAAATTATGAATGAGGAAAAAGGCAAGTCAGTAAAAGAAGTAACTATGATGTTAATTAAAAATAAAGTCACAATAGGAGCTTATGAGGAAGCACGCAAAAGAAAGGCTATGTATGAAAGAGACAATAGAAGGGAATTGTATGATCGTAATCGAGAGCCCAAATCGGATAATATGGTTCATATGGCAGCAGCAGCTTTAGAACTTTCTCCAGGTGAAGTGGAAACAAACTTAGTTATATTGGGGAAAGTGGAAGGTAAAAATTATGAAAGTGAGTTTGACAAAAATATCAGAATTACAGAAGAGGAGGTAAGTCATGCGGTTCTTGACAAGATTATTATGGATGACAGATTTACGGATGAACAAAAAGCATCTATTATTGACCGAGAATACGAGAAAGTTGCTGAAAAAAACAAGTTTGTTAAAGGAATTATACAACAATGGTTAAATCATGGTAGAGAAGCCAAAGATATGACAGAAGATTTCAAAAAAAGACATGGTATTACGATTATAAATGAAGAAATGGATAATGATAGAGATGTTGTTTGATAAAATTTAAATATGAAAAACCTGCAGTTAGACTGCAGGTTTTTTCATATTGTAGGAACAGGTCGAATCGATGATTGTGTATTCTACATTGTCGAGTTCGTCCATGTACCGTTTCTGACTGACGGGTAAGTCCCCGGAAAGTCTGTTTTTTCTGACATACCTCTTGATTTTCCGATAAGTAGATCTTAACTCAGAACGAGAATAATCTTCGTTAATACAAATCGAAACTAAGAAGAGAATCAGAAAATCCTGAGCCTCTTTAGGCGATCGAAAGGTCATTTTTTTCCGATCAATAAATTTCCAAGCCTTTAAGAGGAAGATTCGGGAACTAATGTTTTTTTCGATATTACTTATTGAATCAAACATAATTCCCCTCCTTTCTGCTATATTCTAATTGTTTCATACCTTTATTATACCACATTTTGGTAATTATGTCAAGACTACCATCGTTTTGAGAATATTTTTTATATTTTTAAAATTAGTACTTGTGTTTTTGCGAAAAATGTAATAAAATAGAAAAAAATTATCACAAATTGTAGAAGACTTTTTTGATATTCAACTGATAAATCGACAAAAAAATCATGTATTTTGTGATTTAATAAAGATAGTCAAACTTTGAATATTTGAAAAGTAGAGGTGGTTAAGGATGTTTCAAAATATAACAGAAAATGTAGAAGAACAAGAAAAGATAAAAACAAGTAAATTTAATTTAATTCTAAAAGAACTTTTAAAAGTACAAAATGTAACTGTATTTGTGCTAACATTGCTAATGTCAACCCTATCTATTGAAGGAGAAATTGCACCATTTGGACTAGCTATGGTTGCTGCTACATTAAGCACGGGAATACCAGTTTTTGGCGTATTATTTGCAGCAATGATTGGAACTTTAGCAGGAAATGGAGTACGAGTATTCTTAAATTTTGTATTAAGTTCTATTATATATTTTGCTCTAGTACTTATTTTTAAACCTAAAGTAGCAGTTGAAGAGAGAAATGAATTATTAAAAACAGGAAAAAGATTATTTTTTGCATGTTTTTTGGTATCCTTTTTCCAAAATATACATGGTATTGTTCTTACATATGATGTATTTATGGCACTTGTTACAGCAATTCTTACATATGTGTTTTATAAAATATTTGTCAATCGGACTAGCTGTTATAAAAGATGGGGGAATGAAAAAAGCATTTACTTTAGAAGAATTAATAGGTGCTAGTATTATTATTGGAATTGCGAGTATGGTTTTAAATTCAATCACAGTGTTTGGATTGCATTTGAGCAATGTTGTAATTGTATTTTTGGTAATGCTGTTGGGATGGAAAAATGGTATGTTGGTTGGCTGTACAGCAGGACTAAGCATGGGACTTGTGATTTCTATGATAGAATTACAAAATGGTTTGCAAATTGCGGTATTTGCAGTTAGTGGAATTTTAGCAGGATTGCTAAATCGTTTTGGTAAAATCGGTGTAATTGTAGGTTTTATGCTAGGAAACAGCTTATTGATTTACTTGACAAATGGCGATACGATAAAAATTGTTTATTTTCGAGAAATTTTTATTGCGGCAATTGGTCTGCTTTTTGTGCCAAACAATATTAAAATCGATATGGAAGACTTAATTGGAAAAAGCAAATTATTGAGTGATTTAGGAGAAAATCGATTAGCTCAAAACGAAGAAATGATAAACAAATTAACGATTATTTCTGATACAATTTCAGAAATGGTACAGGATAAACCTGAAGAAACTGAAAATATTGCGGAAGATTTTAAGGATATTTTGTTTGATAATTTGGAAGAAATTGCAAGTAATATGTTTTGTGAAGATATTATAAACGAAAATACTCATATTGTAGATGATATTTACATAGCATTACAAACCAATGATATTTTGCTTGAAAATGACCTAATTGAAATTTTCAAACAGAACAATAATTATATTATTATGCAAGACGCAAACATCAAAAATGATTTACAGGAAATGATAAAAATTATCAATCGTTCGTATAAAATGTTGCAAATTGAGATAACGAAAAGGCAAGAAAAAAATAAAACTTTGAAGACCATGAAAAAAGGGTTACAAGATGTCTCAGACGCAATTAGAAATAGTGTTAAAACAAATAAAAATGCCTCAAAAAACGAATTTTTGGCAAAAGAGAAGGAATTACTTGTTTTGCTAAAAAATAAGTATCAAAATATGATTTCACTTCAAATTAGACAAGCTAAAAATGAAAAATATATTGTAACGATTACATTTGGAAATGACAAGGTAAAGGACAAACAATATATTGCTAATATTTCAAATATATTGACTAAAAATCTTGGCTCTAGAATTACGTTTATGAAAGACGAAAAAAATGAAAATTATGTGCAAACTTACATGAGTGAAGATAAATATACATTGCAAATTGGAAGTAGTAAAATAACTAAGGACAAAAGTACAGTTTCAGGGGATTGCAATTTGCAAATGAAATTAAAGGATGGTAAATATTTGCTAGCTATTAGTGATGGAATGGGAAGTGGTAAAAAAGCTAGAGAAAGTAGCAAACTTACTATAAAAATGCTAGAAGATATGTTGGCAAATGGATTTGATAATGATGAATTAATCAATTTTATTAATGATTCAGTTAATTTTAATACAGACCAAGATATGTATGCTACACTTGATTTTGCAATTTTAGATTTATATACAGGAAAAGTGAAAATCGCGAAAAGTGGTGCATGTCATACGTATATTAAAAATCGAAAAAGTGTGCGTGTTGTCAAGTCCCAAACGATGCCAGTTGGAATTATAGAAAAGCCAGAGTTAGATATACAAACAATTGATGTAGCTGATGGAGATATTATCATTATGTGTAGTGATGGCTTGTTAGAGTCACAAAATGATATCGGTAAAGATTGGATTGAAGAATATATTCGAAATATTAGTACAACCAATGTGCAAAAAGTTGCAGATTTAATTGTTGCAGAAGCAGTTGATAATAGCTTTGGAATAGCGAGAGATGATATAACAGTTATTATTGCAAAAGTTGTAAAAAAGAAGTAAAGAAGGAGGCCCAAAATGAGTCGAGGAAGAAGATATGACAATGAACCTAGACTAAATATAAAAAAAGTAGTTGCAACTATTGTGGCAATTGTTGTGGTTATTATGTTTGTTATTTCTATCAAAAAATTGTTATCGAATATGAAACGTACAAAAGAAGTCAGTATAGCGGAAACTTTTTTCCCAGTATATACGAATGAGAAATGGGGAGTGATGGATAATGCTGGAAAAATGATTATTCATAATACGTATGACGAAATGGTTGTTGTGCCAGATAAAAATAAAGATTTATTTATTTGTATGTATGATGTGGACTATGAAAAAGAAGAATATCGTACAAAAGTTATAAACAAAAATGGTGAAGAGATTTTGACGAATTACGAAAAAGTCCAAGCCATTGAAAATTCTGATGGAAATGATATTTGGTATGAAAATAATGTTTTGAAGTTTGAAGAAGATGGCAAATATGGGTTAATTGATTTCGATGGAAAACTGATTTTAAAAGCAGAATATGATAACATTTATGCGCTAGAAGGTGTTGAGAAAAATATCATAATTGAAAAAAATGGGAAAAAGGGTTTGGTTAATACAAGTATGGGAGAAGTTATTATTCAGCCAGAGTATACGGAAATTTCTACTTTGACAAAGACTTATGAAAATGGCTATATTGTAAACCAAAACGGAAAATTTGGTGTCATTAGTGCAGATGCTAAAATTGTGTTAGAACCGATATATGATGGAATTAAAAATGTTACTTCGAATGGAAATTATGCAGTAGTAGAAGCAGGAAAAGTGAAACTAATAAACAGTAGTGGAGAAACGAAATTAACATCTGGTTTTGATGATATTCATGAAATAAATGGTGAAAATATGATCGTTATTTCAAATGGGATGTACGGTGTTATAAAACTTGACGGAACGAATGTAATCTCAAATGAATATGAAGATTTAACTTATATTTATGGAACGAACTATATTGCTAAAAAGAATGGACATTATGGTATTATTTCTGAGGAGGGTAACACGTTAGTAGATTTTACATATGTTTCTATGCAATACATTAAAACAGCGGATTTTATCCAAGCAGAAAAAGATAATTATAAAACGGACTTAATTGACCGAAATTGTAAGGTTGTATTGAAAGATGTTATTATTTCGGAGTTGAATTTAGATAGTGGATATCTTAGAATTAGAGAAGGCGAAGAATATCAGTATTATAATTTCAAGTTTGAGAAAAAGACCAATAAAGAAGTTTTACCAACCAATACTCTATTTTTAGTGAAAGAAAATGGAAAATATGGATACGAAAATAAAAATGGAGATCGAATTGTAGATTGTATTTATGATGATGCGAAAGAACAAAATAAATTTGGTTATTGTGCTGTCAAAAAAGATGGAGTTTGGGGAGCTTTAAAATCAGATGGAACGGTTGTTGTTGCTCCAAGCATCAATTTGGATGAATATTTGTATGTTGATTTTATTGATACTTGGTATCTAACGAAAGATTTAAATTTAAATGTTTATACCCAATAATTATGTAGGCACGGAGTATCGTGCCTTTTTAATAGTAGAATTAGGAGAAAAAAATGGAAATCAAATGTGGAACTGATATCATTGAAATTGAAAGAATTCAAAAAGCGATTGAAAACATCGGAGATAAATTTTTAGAAACGGTATTTACACCAAAAGAAATTGAATATTGTGAAGCAAGAAAAATGCAAAAATATCAGCATTATGCAGCAAGGTTTGCAGTCAAAGAAGCTACTTTTAAAGCACTTAGTGATAAGATTAATGACAGATGTGATTGGAAATCATTTGAAGTCTTAAAAATGGAAAATGGAAGACCTGGTATTGATATTAAATGTGAGGTTGAAGGATTACAAAGTATTGATATTAGTATTTCCCATTGTAAATTATATGCGACAGCGAATGTTGTGGCAGTTTTTGAAAAGTAAAGGAGGAAATAATGGAGTTTTTTGACTCGCATGCACATTATAACGATGAAAAATTTGAGGAAGACAGAAACGAAATTTTAACCAAAGTAAAAAGCGAAAATGTAACCAAAATAACATGTGCTGGATATAATATTAAGTCTAGCAAATTGGCTGTAAATTTGAGTAAACAATATGATTTTTTGTATGCGACAGTAGGTATTTCGCCGAATGATATTGACGATGTGGAACTTGACAAAATAGGAACAATTCAAGAATTGGCGCAAAATGATAAAGTTGTTGCGATTGGCGAGATTGGTTTGGATTATTATTGGAATAAAGAAAACAAAGAAAAACAAAAAGAGTTTTTTGTGAAGCAAATAGAATTGGCAGATAGTTTGGATCTACCGATTGTTATTCATTGTAGAGATGCTGTGATGGATACGTTGGATGTTTTAAAACATAAGATTAATCCTAAAAAAAGAGGAATTTTTCATTGTTGTATGCTGAATAAAGAATTAGTAAAAGAGGCTGTGAAGCTAGGATTTTATATATCCTTTAGTGGAAACATAACGTTTAAAACTGCCAAACCAGAGACTAGTATTGAAGAAGTACCACTTGATAGAATTTTAATTGAAACGGATACACCATATTTGTCGCCAGAACCTTTTCGAGGTACAAGAAATGATTCTAGGAATGTAAAATTAGTGGCGAGAAAAATTGCGGAAATCAAAAAAATGAATTTACAGGAGATTGCAAAAATAACGTATGAAAATGCTAAAAATATATATCGTATAACAAATTAAAAGAAAATATAAAAAACTCTTGTATATATTTTTGAATGTGATATAATAAAATTATTCTATGAAGGAGGATAAAAATATGGTATTAGCAATCATAATAATAGTAGTTTTAGTAGTAATTGTAATTGGCATGTATAATGGATTAATAACATCTAGAAATAAAGTGAAAAATGCATGGAGCCAAATTGATGTTCAGTTACAAAGAAGATTTGATTTAATCCCTAATTTGGTTGATTCTGTAAAAGGATACATGAAACACGAAGAAGGTGTTTTAACTCAGATTGCAGAACTTAGAACATCTTGGGCAAATGCAACAACAGTTGGTGAAAAAGCAGACTTGGATAATCAATTATCAGGAGCATTAAAGACTATCATGGCAGTTTCAGAAAACTATCCAGAATTAAAAGCCAATCAAAATTTTAGTGAATTACAAGAAGAATTAAGAAACACAGAAAATAAAATTTCTTATTCAAGACAATTTTATAACGATAGTGTTACCATGTATAATACGAAGTTAGAAGTAGTTCCAACAAACATCATTGCAGGTATGTTTAATTTTAAAGCAGAAGAATTATTTAAAGCAGATTCTGAAGAGGCTAGAAAAAACGTTAGAGTTGATTTTAATAACTAAAAATAGAACAAACTGAGGGGTGCATTTATGCGCCCTTATGTTTTAGAAAGGAGCAAAAATGTACGAAGATATTAAAAAAAATAAAGTAAAAACAGGTGTTATTGTTTTTTCGTTTTTACTAATGATAACTTTAATTTTATATTATGTTTGTTATATGTTTGATATTAGCAGTTATGTTGCAATAATGATTGCATTGACTTTCTCCATTTTTTCAACAATTGCAACCTATTATAATTGTGATAAAATTGTGCTTGCTAGTGTTCATGCAAGAGAAGCAACGAAAGAGGAGGATTTGCAACTGACCAATATTTTAGATGCATTAATGATTTCTTCAGGTTTGGTACATAAACCACGTTTATATGTAATTGAGTCACAGCAGCCAAATGCATTTGCAACGGGTAGAAATCCAGAAAATGCAATTATTTGTGTTACAACTGGATTGTTAGAAAAATTGGACTATTATGAATTAGAAGGTGTTATTGCACATGAATTATCACATGTTAAAAATTATGATATTTTGCTTTCTGCTGTTATTAGTGTTATGGTTGGGTTTGTCGTTATGATTTCAGACATTTTTATGAGAAGTATGTTTTATTCTTCTAAAGGAAATAAAGATAACGATAGCAAAGGAAATGGAATTTTGTTGCTAGTTGGGCTAATATTTCTAATTTTATCGCCTATCATTTCAAATTTAATACAACTTGCTGTTTCTCGTCGAAGAGAATACTTAGCGGATAGCACAGCTATACAATTTACCCGCAATCCAGATGGACTAATTTCTGCTTTAAAGAAAATTTCTGAGGATGATTCCAAATTGGACGTTGCAAGTAATAGCAACAGTTATATGTATATTGAAAATCCATTTCCTAAAAAGAGGAGGAAAAAAGCTAGTAATTTGCTTTCAACGCATCCATCAGTAGAAGATAGAATAAGAGCTTTGGAAAATTTGAGATAGAAAAAGAGCTATGGAAACATAGCTCTTTTTCTTGATAAAATCATATTTTTTTATTGACAATTTTTTTTAAAATGATATAATAAAACAAACATAAGTTTTATAAAAGTACAAAAAAATAGAGGAGTCAAAATGGAATTATTAGAAGAATTAAATGATAAACAATATGAAGCAGTAACTTGTACAGAAGGACCAAGCTTGGTAATTGCGGGTGCAGGAAGTGGAAAAACGAAGGTTTTGACGCATAAAATTGCATATTTGATTGGTGAAAAATCTATAAAACCGTGGAATATCTTAGCAATTACGTTTACCAATAAAGCAGCAAATGAAATGAAAGAAAGAGTGAAAAACCTTGTCGGAGAAACCGCCAATGATATTTGGATGGGGACATTCCATTCTATTTGTGTACGAATTTTAAGAAAAACCATTGAGCGTATTGGGTTTGACAGCTCCTTTGTGATTTTTGATACATCTGATCAAAAAACAATGGTCAAAAAAATATTAAAAGAGCAAAATTTAGATGACAAGATTTTTACAGATAAATCTGTTCTATACGAGATTAGTAATGCAAAAAATGAAATGTTAACACCAGCTCAATATATGGCACGTTATAACAATGATTTCCGAAAGGAGAAAATTGGTGAGATTTATAGCATTTATCAGAAACGATTGAAAGAAAATAATGCAATAGACTTTGATGATATTATTAATTTTACAATTGAAATATTGCTTGATAATCCAGATGTTTTAGAATTTTATTCAGACAAATTTAAATATGTTTTAGTGGATGAATA
>CANBLA010000023.1 GCA_947369305.1 uncultured Clostridia bacterium | reverse complement strand
CTTAGAATTTTGTTTGCCAAATTTTGCATCAATGATTTCATCAAACATAACAGGTGCAGTCTGGTATAAAACTGTTTTGCCATTAGAAAGAAATTCATTAGCAATGCAATTTGTCATAAAAGTTTTTCCAAGACCAGTATTTCCAGTAAATAAAAGATTTTTTTCGTCAGGATTGCCAAAGTTTTGGATAAAATTTTCGGCTTTTTCTTTGATTGTTTCAATATTTTCCCTTGGAGAAAGTTTGGATTTATAAATTTCTGGATTTCTTTCATTTGAAAAAATATTCGTATTAAATTTTTTGAAGTTTTCTTTTTCTAAGTTTCCAATATTCGATTTGTTGTAATATGTATTAAAAATGCGTTGTTTTAGGCAGTTACACATAACGGATGTACCATCTTTTTCAAGATATCCAGTATCTTTGCAAGATTTACATTCAAAACGAGGCTTTAAAAAGTTGCTATCTTTTGATAAATCTTTTAAAAATCTATTTTTTTCTTTCATTAGTTCAGAAGATTGTTTTTTTAAATCTGCTAATAATTTTTTTTGATTTTCATTTTTTGTTTGCAAGATAGATTTTGCGGTTTGAATGGAAATATTAGCAAGTTCTGTCTCTATCTCAGACAATCTAGGATTAACAGAAAGTAACTCTCGTTTTCTAGATTCAGCATCTTGTATGGCTCGATTTCGCTTGGTTTCATATTCTCTTAAAATAAGTTTTAATTCTAGATTGTCCATGTTTCCTCCTATTAATTATCGTATAATGCATCCCAATTATCGAAAGTGCTTTGGGTGTATTCGAGTGCAATTTGTTTAATCTGTTTGGTTTTTTTGTCTTTTGTTTTTAAAGAATCTAAATATGTATTTACATCAGATACGCTTGAAAGTCCTTTTTCATGCCAATCGGAGAGTAATTTATCGATGTATTCAAAGCTAATGCTGTTTTTGGTACAAGCTTTTTTTAAGGCAATTTCTATGATGTCAATAGTATATTGATAGGTTTCGTGCCATTTTAAAATATATTCTTCATCATAAGCAGTAAGATTGCGTGATAAATTGAGTTTTTTTGCAATATTTTTCTTTAAAATATTAATTTTTTCACGACGTTCATAATATAAATCTAAATCGTTAAAGGTTTTTATTTTTTCTTTACTCCAGCTATCTGCAACAGTTTGTATGTAATTGCGGTGCAAAGCTCTATTATCATAAGCATAATTAAATAAAGCAAGCATGACTTGTTCATCAAAGCCATATTTTTCAAACCATAAATCAATATCAGCATACCAAGATGGTGACATGGTTCCAGAAAAGAATTGTGCATTAATACTGTCCATTACTTTGGCACGGTATTGATTTTCAGCATTTTTTTCAATAGTTTCGGGAGCAAGGGTTACTTTTGGATTGTATAGTTTATTTAGTTCTATTTCTTGAAGATTTGCAAAAGCATAACCATTTGGATTTTTTATTAAAAGTCCATGTCCTTCCCAGTATTTTATGGCATCTTGTACAATAGGAAAATCCAAACCAAGTGTTTTTGATAAATCATTAATTTTAATTTCTGAATTGTATTTTGACAAAAAAAGGATATAAAAATAAACCTTTACAAATTCACTTTTTGCTTCAGGCAGATATTCTGTAAAAAAAATATCTGGTATTTCTGTACTTGAGAATAGAAAAGATTGTTCAGTTTGCGTTAATTTCATAGTAAAAGCCCCCATTAATTTATATATTCTATCATACAAAATCCCCACTTTGCATGATAATTTTACTTCTATTTATTTTCTTTTGTACAGTAACTTCATTATAACATTAAGTATTTCAAAAAACAATATAGAAAATATTTTTGGTGGTAAAACTAGCCACTATCTAAGAAAAAAGGCTATTGGACTTTTAAACCAATAGCCTTTTGTAGAATAAAAGATAATGTACGAAACTGAAAGATTGGCTTAAAAATAGCCTAAGAAACCTTTATGTTTCGCTTTTTATATACATAAATTTTCTGACTTTTATAAAATTTGAAAATATAAATCAAAACAGATACAATACTTTCATGATTAACACCAATAATACTAAATAGAAGAAATGGCACAAAAAGTCCAATCCCAAAGTACACTTTTGTGGTTAAACTTGAGAAGATGATGTTTACAATAACATACAAGATTCCTGCCCAGATACTATTTAATACAGCAGTTTGGTAATCAATTAAACCAAATAGCTTTGACTTAAATTTATAATTTTTTGGTATAATAAAATTCATATATTTCTCCTTTTAAATAAATTTTTTTAATGTATTGTGACTATATTGGTAAAGAAATGAAAACATTTCTTTTACATTATAGTGGCTCTTTATAATGACAGCAATAATAGCAAAATATATTAGTTTTGACAAAGTATCACCAGCTTGAAAATCCAAACAAAATCCTAAGACTAAAACAAAACTTACAAAAACTTGCATTGCTAAAAGAATTAAAAATTGTTTTAACCAACCTTTAAAAAAACCATCAAAACGATTCGTAATTAAAGTGCAAAAAGCTAATGGAGCGAGTAATATGAGTATTTTGCACATCATGTAACGAATAGAATATAGGAATAAAATATAGACAATTCCAAGTGTTGTAGTTAATTTTATAATACCATCAAATGAGAAGATATCAAAAGTTTCTAGTTCTGGATAAAGAGTAGAATTGATGTTACAAATTAAGTTTGAAAAATTAATTTCAGAGCCAGTAATAGAATAACCAATTGCTCGGATAAAATCCGATAAGATAGCTATAAAATCAATAATTTTTTCACAAATCCATAGGGATGAATTCATGCAAGCTATAAAAATAATACATTTAAAAATAAATTGATAGGGAGAGTCTATTTTTGAATAAATTAAATGAGAAACAGTGAAGTTTAGAATATAGAATAAAACAATACCGAAGATTAAACTATTGGCGAGTAATAATAAACCATTACTTGCATCAGTACCAAAGAGTTGTTGAAATTTAAAGTTGTTTGTGATATCAGAATTTATCAATAAAATATTATCTAAATTAGAATAAATTGTATTGTCAATGGATGAGAAAATTTTAAAGAAAATGCTGTTTAGTGTGTCACATATTAAACTTGTTAGATTGATGGTTTCATTTTCCAAATGGACCTCTTTTCTAGCTTAAAACAGTTGAAATTAAGGAAAGAATTAAATCAATGCAAATAATTAATACATAGGATGTAATACTTCCTTTAATTAGGTTGTTTGCTCTATAAATTTTTTTCTCATCACCTAAGCTGAATTTTCGCATTAATAATCCAGTTGCAACAGCAACAGCAGCAAAGGATGTGGCTATTTTTACAATATAGCCTTCTAGTTTTGTAAAAGCTCCTGTTAGTGTTGTTACTAATTTTGGATCAGCAGCAAATGCGACATTGCTTAATGCGCAAAAGAATATGATCGACACAGAAATAGTGTAAATCCATAAAAGTTTTTTTTGTTTCATAACAAAACTCCTTTCTTAAATTGAAATAAAAATAATCTTGTATTTTTATCACCTCCAATGAATATAATAAATTTTAATAATTTGAAAATTTGCAAGAAAATGCAATAGAAAAAACATTTAAAACTGACAAGAAAATCAGTTTAGAAAAAATTTTCTTTTCAAATTACAAATATAATATAACAAATTTTGAAAAATGTCTATACTTTTTGAAAAATTTGTGATAAAATTATAAAAAATTTTATTTAAGATACAAAAAAGGAGGGAAACTATGATAGAAAAAACAACAAAAATAGGTGATTTATTAGAACAATTTCCAGATAAAGCAGATATTTTATTAGAAGCAGGAATGCATTGTTTAGGCTGTCCAGCATCACAAGCTGAAACATTAGAAGAGGCATGTGCAGTTCACGGAATTGATGTAGACGAATTAGTTGCAAAATTAAATGCGTAAGAAGTAGGGGCAAGGCTTGCCTTGCCTTTAAGTTATATGCATCCATGGTTAAAAAATAAAATAGTTTTGAAAATGTCCCCGTAACATAATGGATAGTGTAGCCCTCTCCTAAAGGGCAAATGGAGGTTCAATTCCTCTCGGGGACACCAAAAAATAGTAAAGGGAAATGAATAATGAAAGAAATATTGAACTCTTTTAGCCGTGATGTTGAATATAATTATAACTTACAAAATAAGCATTTATATAAAAAGAAAACAGGAAATGCGAAGGCTTATTATAAATTAGCTTTTAATGAAACATTAGAAAAGGATTTAAATATATTGCATGAAATGTATAAACAAAATTTTCCTTTTCGAATTTATGGATTACATACGAACTTATATATAACGGATAATGGATACGATGGATTGTTTGTCGATAGTGATATTAAAAATTCACAAATAGAGTTTAATAAAGAGACTGAGGAATTTGTGGTAACAGCAAATTTACCTGTGAGTACTTTGGTTAATTATACAATGAATAGGGGATATGACTTTTCAGCTTTAACAGGAATACCGGGTGTTGTTGGTGGAGGAGTTGTTGGAAATTCTAGTTATCCAAGTGTAATCAGTCACGATTATTCAAAAAGTTTTTCAGATTTTGTCCAAAAAATTATTGTATATGATTTTGCGATTGGAGAGTTTGTAGAAATGGTACCAGATGATTGTTTTTTTGATGTTAGAGACAGTTTTTTAAAACAAGCCAATCAATCGAAAATGAGATATTTTGTGAAAGAGATAGTGTTAAAAGCAGATTATATAGGAAAAGAAGAAGTTACTAGATTTTACAATGCACAAATGGAAGAAAGAAGAGAGCGTTTAAAAATTAACTATAGAGAAGGCAATGCAGGAAGTTTTTTTGTCAATCGACATATAAGACAACATACTGGAAGATCAATGACGGGATTACTGTTAGAAAATCCCTCTATTAATATTAATGTAAATGGTGCTACTTTTAGTCTAAATGGAAATAGGCAATTTAAAACGCAAACTGATACGACTGATAAAGATGTGGCGGAATGTTTACAACACGCAGTAAATAAAGTAAAAGAAATGTATCATTTGGATTTGCGTAAGGAAGTTATCATTTTAGATTATGATGGAGAAATTGATTTATCCACATTTTTTGAAAGAAATCTAGGATAGAAAACTATTTTACAACACCAGAATAAAAAACACTACTATGTTGATTTATCAACATAGTAGTGTTTTTATTTTGGAAATTATGCAATCATAGACTATTTAGAATTCCTACTATTTTTTATAGCTGTTTTAAGTATTCTAGGACTTCCTTTACTGCTCAACAAGATTTTCCCAGACATAATATTCAAAAATACCATAACACCCAAAACAATGATTAAAGTAATTTCAATATGACGACCTGTATATAATAATTTTCCTAAAATATGATTTTTGACAGGTCTTTTGGTTGAAGGCTTATTTTCATTCGTATTAGTAGGCTTGTCAGTATTTTCTGGAAGAACAGTTTCGTCTTTAGGAGATGTCTTATCAGAAGTTATCTCTGTTTTTTCGTCTGATGGAATATTTTCTACTTCATCTACTGGCTTTTCATGAATAAGCAATATTCCTTTTATTCCTGTATTGTATTCAATTCCGCCATAATTAATTTTCAATTCATAAGGGTAATTGCCAACTTCGGATGGCTTGTTTAAAGTATTATCGTAATATTCTATCACGTTGGCATTTTTTGTATTTTCGTAAGAAACACTAATTGGACTTCCCGTGTAAGTTTTTTCGCTAGAGTTTACTTTTATGCCAGCGATTAAATCACAAATTGGGCATTTTTCGGTGGAGCTTGTAAAGTTGGGATGTCCTAAATTTTTGTCACATTTATGATATAGATTATTGAGTGTTACATCTTTTTTGAGCGTATTTCCAGCGTTGTCTGTAACAACAAATTGATAATCTCCGTTGCTTGTAGCAATATATTCGGTTCCGTTTATTTTGGTTCCATTAACAGTAAAATCGCTAATTCCTGAAATGGTATCAGTTGCGGTAAACTTGGCGGAGAATAATTCTGTGTTTGAATCAATGTCACTATCACAGATTAATTCTGGCAAAGTTAAATCTAGTTTGTATTTTCCAAAAATGTAATCAGGACTCGTATTTCCAGCATGATCGTAACCAATCAGATGTAAGTAATTTTCACCTTCTGAAGTAATGATAATTGGTTCTGGGTCGCCAGTTATTTCATGGTCGAAAGTTTCTGGCTTAATGCCACAATCTGTTATCGCATAGGCATATTTTTGTAGATGACTGCCACCTTCGTCTTCCCAATTAAGCCCAACGGTAATTGGTTGATTAGTCCAATCAGAAAATTGTGGTGTAACATTGGCTTTTGGTGATATGGTGTCTAATTGATAGGGACCGTGAATAATTTCGTCACTTTCATTGCCAGCATGATCGTAAGTTATCATGTGTAGATAATGTTCTGTTTCATCTGAAATAGTAAAGGTTGCGGTATCTTCTTTTATGATTTCGCTCCAAGTTTCGGGGCTTGTTTGAGTTGTTGTCATGGCATATTTGTATCCAGAAAAACCGCTTCCACCTTTATCCGAAAATGCTACATTTATGTGAATAGATTGATTCGTCCAATCTGTATTTTCTGGTACAATTGAGCTAATTTCTGCAGGTGTTAAATCAATTTTATAAGGACCTAACACTTTTTCGTCACTCACATTACCAGCATGATCATAACTGATAATATGTAGATATTTTTCACCTTCTGTATCAATTGTTATTGTATCGGTTTCTTTTGCAATGATTTCGCTCCAAGAAGTAGAGGCATCTGCACTACCTGTTATGGCATATTGGTAGCCTTTGAATTTGCTTCCACCTTTGTCGGAAAAGTTTAAATGAATAGTAACAGGCTGGTTTGTCCAATCATGATTGGTTGGAGTAGCAATTACTTCTGGAGCAATGGTATCTTCTACTAATTCAAAAGTTCTGGAAAATTCCTCTGATTTTTTTCCAGACTGATTGGTAACGATTAAACTGATTGTATAATTTCCAGTCTGATAATTGCTGTAATCGGTTAAAGGTGTTTTTCCACTATATAGTACATTTCCGTCTTTTTTTACTTTCCAATTTTCTTCTGTGATAGGAATTCCTGCTGGATCATAAGAAGAATTTTCTATTTCTAAGGCTTCGTATTTTGAAAGGATTGGATGTTTCAAATTAAACGAAGCAACTGGAGTAGAATCGGCTTGTGTATTATACATTACATATTTGGTAGTAGGAGCACTCCAAGTTTCTTGGAAATCTTTTACACGTAATTGAACAACATAAACTTCATCTGATGCGATATTTGTTAATTTCCCAGAATTCCAAGTTGACTCGTCTACTTTTTTATAACTCCATTCTTCTTGTGCAATACCGTGATTGTCGGAATATTTGTCTAAATCGTAAGAAGTGCTATTTAGTGTAACATTACCGTTTATTTGCGATAAATTGAAACTCGCAACTGGTTTTCGGTGCACGTAAATGTACTTTGAGGCAATATTACCATCTTCATATAATAATTCATATCTTCCCGTTTTATCAAATGATAATGCTAAATCGGACATATATTTTCCACTATTTTGGAATTGTCCCAAATGATTTTCAAAATATTCATAATCATGATTAATTTTCCATTTACCTTGTGGATAATCTGGTGAAATAGTGTTGTTTTTGGCAGTTTCAGGTGTTACTTTTAATTCGGTTGGTTCACCGACTAAAGCGTATTGTGAACTTTTTGAGCCTTCTAGCAGAGATTTGATATATTTGACTGTTGCTTGAATTGCCTTTGTGTAATCTGTGTTATCAATAAAAGTACCATGGTTATGATTTGATTCGATGACTTCATTAGATTGTGCTTTATTTGTGTCTGTTCCCCAGAAAATAGGGTGTATTTCCTCATTGATTAGTCTTGTTTGTAAAGATGCAAATTCAGCTTTGTTTTTTAATTCTTCATTTTCGTAATCATCAACATTGACAAGGAATCTGAAAGAATTTTCGCGCCATTCTGGATTACTAAGTACTTCCTTAAATTTTTTTACCGTAGTGGTGGTCAGACTAATGTTGCCCAACGTAAAAGCACCGATTTTGCTACAATTATGAGAATAATGATCCGAGAAGAAACCGAATCCATATCCATATTCTGTATCCATCGTATAACTAATTGGCGCTGTTAAGCCACCACCAGAAATGATAATTTCGTTATTGGTAGATTTGATTGTTAACCTTCCACTAGTTGCAATGTCAACGCCTTGGACAAATGTTTTGGTCATATTTTTGTTATTTTCTCCAAGATGGTAAGTAAATTTCCAAATTGCACCGTACTTTTTGCCAGCTGTTGTGTACCAAGTCTTTCCAGATTTATTCACACTAAGCATATAGCCAGTTAATGTATTACCTGTTTGTTTGACACGAAGTAACATGCCTGCTGCGTTGAAACTGTCGCCAAAATCAACCGAATAATCAAAGGTAATTTCTTGTTCTTGTTGTTTTTCTGGAATGATCCAAATCGCATTTTTTCCGGGATTTTTTTTGTTTCCTTTCATGACAATATTTTGCCCATGGTTGGTAATATCAATACTGCCAATGGTAGAGGACATATCTTTTTCCCAGTTGAACGAGTCTTGAATGTTGGCTTCGACTGCTTCAACGGCATTGATTTTCACTCGATCTGGTGAAATATTTTGCTGGATTAATTCGTTTTTTAAATCGGTTTCAAACTGATTTACATCCACTTTTGTTTTTGCTTTTGCCAGAACAATGTCAATGGCAGGACATGGCAAGACATTAACATCAACAGCTTCTTTTGCAAAGCTTTTGAGGATGGGAAAAAAATAGGAAATGCCAATAGTAAAAAGAATCATCCAGATGAATATGTTTTTGTTTAATTTTTTCATATGACTAACTAAAAAATCTCCTTTTTTATTTTTATTTTCTTCATTATTATAATAATTTTGCGGGAAAATCAAATATCTTTTGTGTTACAAATTGACAAATTCCTTGGGGATGTCTTATTTAGCATTATTATTACTTTTTTGTTACAAATAAAAAATAATGACCTTTACTTTTTATTTCTTGTATGATATAATTCAAACCAAATAAAGATGAGGATAAAAAGATGAAATACGATTTTTTAATTGTAGGAAGCGGATTATTCGGAGCAATTTTTGCCTATGAAGCGAATAAAAAGGGTAAAAAATGTTTAGTAATTGAAAGACGTTCTCATGTGGCAGGAAATATTTATACAGAAAATATAGAGAATATTAATGTACATCAATATGGTGCCCATATTTTCCACACAAATGATAAACATGTGTGGAATTATATAAATCAATTTGCCGAATTTAATCGATATACAAATTCGCCAATTGCATGTTATCAAGATGAAATTTATAATTTGCCATTTAATATGAATACGTTTCATCAGCTTTGGGGTGTTTTTACGCCAGAAGAAGCAAAACAGAAAATTCAGCAAGAACTGAAAGAAGTGAAAATCGAAGAACCTAAGAATTTAGAAGAGCAAGCTATTAAATTAGTTGGAAAAACAATTTATGAAAAACTAGTAAAAGGCTATACTGAAAAACAGTGGGGTAAAAAAGCAACAGAATTGCCAGCTTTTATTATTAAAAGATTACCAGTTCGTTTTACCTATGATAATAATTATTTTGATAGTTTGTATCAAGGCATCCCGATTGGTGGTTATACACGGGATTGTTGAAAAAATGTTAGCAGGAATTGAGGTTAAATTAAATTATGATTATTTTAAACATCAAGAAGAATTGCAAAATATAGCAGAAAGAATCATTTTTACGGGTCCAATTGATAAATTTTATCAGTATCAATTTGGAAAATTGGAGTATAGAAGTCTAAGATTTGAAACGGAAATTTTGAGTATAGAAAATTATCAAGGAAATAGTGTTGTGAATTATACAGAGTACGAGGTTCCTTTTACAAGAATTATTGAGCATAAACATTTTGAATTCGGGACTAAGCCAAATACCATTATAACAAAAGAATACCCAGATGCTTGGGACATTACAAAAGAACCCTATTATCCGATTAATGATGAAAAAAATAATGCGTTATACCAAAAATATAAACAGCTGGCGGATTTGGACAATCATGTGATTTTCGGAGGAAGGCTTGGAGCTTATCAATATTATGATATGGATAGAGTAATAAAAGAGGCATTGAAATTGTGTAAAAAAGTTTTGTAGAATTTGGAGAAAGAGATGGAAAAATTATATATTATAATCCCTGTTTATAATGAAGAAGCAAATATCAAAAAAGTAATGGAAGAATGGTATTCTGTTGTAGATAAACATAATGGAAATGGCGAATCTCGTTTAGTGTTAATTGATGATGGAAGTAAAGATGATACAAAATTAATTTTACAAGAATATGCTTCTAAATATCCACTTATTGAGACTATCACAAAACCAAATGAAGGACATGGCGCTACAGTCTTGTATGGTTATCACTATGCGATACAAAAAGGAGCAGATTACATATTTCAGACGGATTCGGATGGACAAACCTTACCAAGTGAATTTGAGCAATTTTGGAATTGCAAAGAAGAATATGAAATGGTAATCGGCCATCGAAACAAAAGAGAAGATGGTTTTTCAAGGTATATGGTTACTAAAATTTTGAAGTATACAGTAAAATTATGTTTTGGTGTTACAACAATGGATGCCAATACACCATTTCGATTAATGAAAGCAGATGTATTAGAAGAGAATTTAAAATTAATACCAGAAAAGTTTAATTTGTCCAATGTGATTATTTCGGTTATTTATGCTAAGAAGAAATATCGTGTGAAATACATACCAATCACATTTAGAGTACGTCAAGGTGGAATTAATTCAATTAACTTAAAAAAGATATGTGCGATTGGTATACAAGCGATAAAAGATTTTAGAAAGATTAATAAAACATTAAAGGAAATAAATTGAAATGAGTAAAAAACATAAAATTTGGTTTTTAGGTTTCCTCGCTGTTGCTATTGTTATAGGTGTTTTTGGGGTATATAGATCTAGACAAAAAATCACATATATAGAATACACAAAGCTAGGAAACAATTGTGATGACATTTTGGAGATGCATCATAATGATTATATGATAGAACAAGAATTTAAAATGCCATATCAGATGTTTCAAGGAATTGGGCTAAAAGTAGGAACATTTGGAAGAGAAAATAATACAAGGTATGAAGTTATTTTAATCGATAAAACCACAAATCAGCAACTTGCAAAATTTGATTTTAATGCTAGTCAATCGGCGGATAATAAAATGCAAGAATTGATGTTAAATTCACCAATAAAAGTACAAAATACACATCTATTTTCCATTAGGATAAAAGCCAAATCACCAGTTAATTATGAGAATAGTATAGCTTTTTATGTGGATAAAAATATAAAAGGTAGTGAAAAATTGTATTATAATGGGAACTTAATGGAAGCTAATTTATGTATGAATTTATACGGCGGAGATGTAAATGGATTTTGGACGATATTTATTTTAGGATGTGAAACTTATGTGATAGGTTTAATGAGTTATATGCTATATTTGTACTTCCATAAAAAGTCGATTAAGCAAAATGCAATTGTTCAAACAGGATTATTGGGAATTATTGTTTTTGCGATACTTGCAGTTTTTGGGAGGATGGAAACATTTTCAGATGAGGTGGATAATATTATCGGAGGGATGCTAATTCAAAAAGGGCATGTTTTATATAGAGATTATTATACGCAACATACTCCATTTGTTTACTTTTTGTGTGCTATATTTTCTTTTTTGCAAGCAGGCTCTGTTATACAGTTCCGTTTCATTTATTAGATCGGAAGAGCACACGTCTGAACTCCAGTCACTGGCACCTA
>CANBLA010000022.1 GCA_947369305.1 uncultured Clostridia bacterium | reverse complement strand
CTTGGAATTTTGGCTCCCATGTCTAAATAGGCTTGGGGCTTTTTTAGGAAATCCACGATTTCGATTAATTCATTTTTTTCTTCGTCTAAACCTGCAATGTCTTTAAAACGGACATCTGATTTTTTGTTACTTTCTCCACCATAGACCTTTTCTTTGTCGCCTCCAAATCCTTGCATTTTAAAAATCATGAGCATTAGAGCAATAAGCAAAATGGTTGGTAGTAGTGAAAATAGCGTGTCTGCAATTTTTAAGAATTGATTGGTACTTTCTTGAATGAGTTCGATTTCTAGGCCATTTTCGTCAACTTTGGTTTGGACAAGTTCGATAAAGGCTTGCGTGCTTGGTACAATCACTCTTTTTTGTCGATCTTTTTCGTTTTCTTTGGTTCCTTCTTCTCCATTTAACGTTTTGTACGTAACGGTTATGTTAGTGCTTCCTGTTGTCATTTTGATCTTCTCAATTTCACCTTGATTGATGTTTTTGATTAATTCGGTGTAAGCTAGTTCTTTTTCTTCTTTGCCCATTTTGTCAAAATACAAAATTCCTACTATTGTTCCTATAAAAATAACAATGCACACAATGGTTAATAAAAATTTATTGTTCTTGTTTTCTTTGTTATTATTTTTCATATTTTCTCCTTCCTTTATATTTCTGAACCATCTGGCTCGCCATTTACGGCATGGTCATCTGGATCTTTTTCATTTTTTTTATCTTTTTCTTCGGGTTTTTTGTTTTCTTTTTTGTCTTCTTCCGTTTGTTCTGGATTTTCTGATTCTTCATGAATTTTCTTTTGTACATCAATAATTTTCCCAACTTCGGCTTGTTGTTTTAGCAAATCTGACTTCATCATTAGAATGGCTGCAACAACATAAACATAGGAAATAAGCAAATAGACCAATCTAAAATATTCGGTATAAAAGCCTATTAAATAGTAAGCAATATTGTAAACCATACTTAAAATGATAGAAAGTGTAAGGGCATAAATTGAAATGTTAAAACCTGCCTTAAATGGCATGATAATTCTGCAAATTCTAGCTGCAATAACAGCAAAAACACTCATGACAAGCCAATCCATAAAAATGGAAATTACTTGGATGATATAAATTCCCACTACAATTAACAAAAATATCGTGATGGCAATTCCCCACATGCCGATAGAATCGATTTCTTGTAAGAATCGTGTTTTATCGAAGTTATCCATTCCATATTGATTAAGAAAATCGCTATAGCGGTATTCTACTTCTTGAAGTCCAGATTTGTATATGGCTTTGTCTTTCAGTAAAATAATACCAACAGATTTGATTTTGTTTCGATATTCTTTCATTTGTTCTTGGGATAAATCATTGCTTGTGTCAGCAATCATGTAAAAATCAAATTCTTCGTCATAGGCACTTACATTTTCTGAAAACTGCAAACTTTCGTTCTGATAGGAAAAATCTGGCATTTCTTTCTGGATATAATGATAGCCTTTGTTTACCATTTGCATGACGCTATAAGTTTGTACGATTCCCATAACAAGACTTAAAAATAACACAATTAGAAAAAAATATTGGATAGCAGTCGATGTTTTTTCTCCTAAAAATAGACCATAATCTTCAAGTTTTGTTACTGCAATTTTAATTCTTGCAAAAAAACCGATTTTTTTATTTTCGTTTTCCATTATTGATACTCCCTTCTAATCATACTATTTACTTGCATTGGCGGAATCTCTAAAAAGACTTCGTCTTGGACTGAAATATCTTCACTATCTGTTATGTCGATGGTGGCATGATACATTCCAATTCTTCCTATTATACTATATTTTTTATGATGAATCAAAACTTTTATGCGGTTGTCTTTGAAAAATTTTTTGATTTCAATTCCGACAGATAAAATATTTTCTTTGTGTGAAAAAATATCTCTGTCTTTTCGCATATTGAAACCATCCATGTAACCGACTGGAATAATAGCAATTTTGGTTTCTTTTTTCGTTTGATACATCTTTCCATAACTGATATTATATCCTTTTGGAACGGTTTTTATTTCTTGAATGCTAGATTTGAATTGTCCAATTTTTTTTAAGCCATTCACAGGAACTAAAGTTCTTCCTTGTATTAGTGAACCAATTCTGACAGCATTTAAGTGCATTCTGGGATATTTTAAAAAGGCGGTTGATTCGCAACAATGTAAGATTCCTACGTTTTGTCCTTCTTGTTTTAAAAATTTTACGACCTCTAAAAATCGGTCAAATTGCTTTTTGGTGAATTTTTCGTCCATCGGTCTTGCAAAATGCGTATACATACCAGAGATTTTGACTTTGTGGCACATTTTAAAGGCGTCCAAAATTTCTTTTGGGTTGGTGTACAAAAAGCCATATCGACCAAATCCTGTATCGATTTTGATGTGAACTTTTATTTCGTTTTCTTGATTTTGTGCGATTTTTTCTAGGATTTCAATTTGTTCTTTTGTGCTGATGGTTAAAGTAGTTTTATGTTGTATTAATTTTCGGAGCTCGTTTTCTTTTTGCGTTGGTGTTAGCATTAAAATTTCTTCTGTGATATGGGCTTTTCTTAATGCAGTAGCTTCTTCTAAATTGGCAACGGCTAAACAATCAATTCCGTTTTTTACTAGGAATTTCGAATAAGGGACTAATCCTAATCCCATTCCATTTCCTTTAACAACACCAATAATTTTTGGAAAATTTCCGGAATCGTCTTTTCCAAAAAGATTGAGGTGATTGCGTATGATTTTTAAATTATTTTTTAAGTCTTTGCGACTGATAATTAGTTTTTTCATAAAACTCCTAAATTGATCCTATTTTAAGTTGTTGTTTGTATTACTGATAACTTTCTATTATTTTTAAAAAGCTATCTAAGTCTTCTTTTGAAATTTTTGATTGTTTATCTCCTTTTTGTATTTCTTGGCAAGCTTCTTTCAAATAATATATTTGCTTGTCTATTGTTATTTTGTGAGTGTTTATTCCATTGCATATTCCAGAATCATATTTTGAATTAACTACGATATTATAAATTTGATTTATATCATCATAATTACTTATTTCTATTATTTTGCCATCATATTCTATTTGGATACTCTTTTCATTTGGTAAATTGTATTTCATAAACCAATTTCCCATTTTTACCCCAATATGATTCTCATAAGGTTCATTGGGAGATACTCCAACATAACAAATTACTTTATAACCTAACCCCCAGTAAGTCACTTTACTTCCATCTTTGCTAGCAACTTTTATGGCATACATTGGCTCATGCCCTGTCGTTACTCTGCCACTATCGGCATAGTTGGTTAGGATTCCTGCAATTGTGAGCATGATTAAAATGATGCCTATACTAATACTTATTTTCTTTTTCATAATTCCCTTTCCAATATTTCTATTGCCTCAGCATAATCCCTTATTTGATAATCCGCTAATTGACTGATTTGTTTTCTATCTTCATCCGAATATGTATCATACACAGCAACCACCTCAATTTGCGCATTTTTAGCTGTTTCCTATAAATTCACAAATCCATACCCAACAAACGGACTCACATAAATTGCCACATAAATCAAACTAATCCACGGCTGATAATCCACATAAAACTCCTTTGCCGATAAGGACCACGGATGTTTTATGATAACCCAACCAAACAAATCAAATATTACCGTTATCGTTCCCCATAAAATAGACGTTATAGCAACCTGCTGAAAATTCACTATACCAAGTGTTCTAAAGTAAATATACGAAAAAAGTGGAAACACAATCATATTATAAATTGGATGCCATGGTTTGGTTTTTTCATAGCCCTCGCCCATGCCTTTGCTCTCTTTCATGGATTTCATATGGAGCACATAAATATTAAAAATTGTGTGCAAAATGCCAATGAGTGTAACAATCACATACGCAATCCAATAACATAACATTAAGGTTCCAAAATTTTGCATGTTTTACTCCTTTTCTATAACTGCCCAATCTGCTCAGAAATCCACTCAAAATATTTTTTTCGTCTTAAAATAGATAATTTATATTTATCCCCATTTTTCATAGTAACTAAAATACCAAATGGAAAGAAAGGTGGTGTCATACAAGTTTTTACTGTACTAATATCTTTCATCTCAATCTCCCAGCTTACACTTTCTGTTCCTATTAAACCCGAAGCCAAAAATGCAATACGCTTATCGGTAAAATAATACTTCCCTGAAACTTGTCTATTAATACTAAACTTAGGCATTTTCCAACAATCCCCTGAAACTTTACCTGCAAATAATTGCTCATCATCTTTTACTTCAAATACTTTTTTTCCCATATTTTCCTCCAAATCTTTTTTCATTATTTCAAAATATACCATAAAATGCTAATTTATTTAAGATTTTCTCCCCAAAATCTTCTTTTTCCAAGTCCTCAAACTCCTATAACTCTTCTCAGCCAACTTATACAACCTATAAACCAACGGCTTATACGCCATATAAACCTCTCCAATAAACTCCGTAAATTCCGCACCAAATCCCTTTTTAAAACGATACAATCCATACTGCGGATGATTTTCATCCACAACGCCTGAAACACCACGAAAATCGTAAATCTCATGACCTTTCTCAATCGCTTCTTTTATCATCGTCCACTGAAGCAAATAATTCGGCATCAAATTACGATGCGAATTACTGCTCGCACCATACAAATACCAAGTTTTCTTACCATACATAATCGGAATAATTCCCGCAATCGGCTTGTCCTCATGATAAGCCATCAAAAGCTTCATATGTTTAGGCGCTAGCGCATCATACATTTTTTCAAAATAGGCCAAAGAACGAATAATAAAATCATCACGCTTTCCCGTTTCAACCATAATCGCATGAAAATCCTTTAAATCCTCTTTCGTCCCTTCTTTAATTACAACCCCTTTTTTATTTGCCAAACGAATATTATATCTCGTCTTCGAATGAAAACCGCCAAATACTTCATCCTCAGTTTTTCCTCTTAAGTCAAGCTGGAAAACAAAGCGCGGCTGAATTTCATCCTTAAAATCTTTACTATCATCTTTTACTTTATAGCCAATATTTTCAACAATTTCTCGAAATTTTTCATCCGATTTTAAAATATCTGGCTCAATACGAAGCACAAAAGCCTTATATTTTTTCGCCAATTCATTTGCCCCATCAGTCAAATCCTTTAGCACTTTTTCATCATAAATATCGCAAACAGGACCTCTCGCAGAATACATCAAATTTCCAAAAAGTGGTATTTTTCGAATCCAAACACACAAACTGCCCCTAATATTGCCATTTTCATCTTCCGACAAAATCACTTCTTTGATCCAGCTTGTTTTCACTTCGCCCCATTCCAACGATTGCTGGAAATTGCATCGTCGATGATTTTCCAAAAATTTTTTATATTTTTCTTTTTCTTCCTCAGTTAATAATTTCATATTTTTCCTTTCCGCTTGGAACATGTTTTTCAAATTTCAATATACCCCCGGGGGGTATACTAAAAAAATTACTTTTGCACAATCGTTCCCTCTTTGGTATCTTTTACCAAATAGCCTTGTTTTATGAATAAATCTCGAATTCGGTCTGACTCTGCCCAATTTTTATTTTGACGTGCTTCATCTCTTTGTTTTATTAATTCCAAAATTTCGGCAGGCAATTGTTCCTCTTGTTTTTGATAATTTGCCAAATGAAACCCTAAAACCGTATCAAATTTCAACAATAAATCCTTTAACTTCTGCGATTTTCGCGGATTCTTAACAACTTCCCAAACAACACTCATCGCAACTGGCATATTTAAATCGTCATTGATTGCCTTTAAAAATCTCTCTTCCAAAGCTTCTATCACATTTTGAGAAATCTCTTCTGTTCCTTCACAATGTTTCAAATATCCTTCACGCAAACGATTCAACGCCACTTTGGCAGAATCCATGGCTTCCCAAGTAAAATTAATTTTATTGCGATAATTGGACGTAAAATTAAACATTCGATAAACCAAAGGTTCATATCCCTTATCCGCCAAATCTTGCAAAGTATACAAATTATTTAAACTTTTCGACATTTTTCCACCATCGATTGTTAGAAAATCAACATGCATCCAATAATTTGCCGGTGTTTTCCCAGAAAAACCTTTACTTTGTGCGATTTCGTTCTCGTGATGAATCGGAATATGGTCAATTCCTCCTGTATGAATATCAAAATGCTCACCCAAATAGTGGTAACTCATCGCAGAACACTCCAAATGCCAACCCGGATAGCATTTTCCCCAAAACGTATCCCATTTCATCAAATGATTTTCTGGTGCCTTTATCCAAACCGCAAAATCCGAAATATTTTTCTTCTTGCTATCAAATTCAACACGTGCACCTGCTTTTTGTTCTTCCACATTACGATTTGACAAAACACCATATTGATCTAACTTTGACGTATCAAAATAAATCGTATTTTCCGTTTCATACGTATAGCCATTTTCAATAATTTTCTGGACATAATTTTCCATACAATCAATGTGCTCAGTTGCTTTGGCAATGATTTCTGGTTTGTCAATATTTAATTGCTCCATATCAGCCAAAAAAGCTAGCCTATAAAATTCAGCAATTTCAAAGGGATCTTTTTTCTCAATTCTAGCTGCTTTTAACATTTTGTCTTCTCCCTCATCGCTATCTGAAACCAAATGTCCCACATCTGTTATGTTCATGACGTGTTTTAAAGAATAGCCATTGTATTTTAAAGTACGTCTTAGTGTATCCATGAACAAATATGCCCTCAAATTTCCAATGTGCGCATAATTATAAACTGTTGGACCACAAGAATATAGCTTTACTTCAGATTGGTCAATTGGCTTAAATTCTTCTATTTTTCTTGTTAAAGTATTGTATAAATATAAATTCAAATGAATCAGTCTCCTTTTCTTTTATTGGGTAGGCTCTGTTGGCTGAGTTGGTGTTTCAGGGGTTGTTGACGGTGGTGTTGTTTCTGCTGGTGGTGCTTCTGGTGTTGGTGTTGTTTCCGCTGGTGGAGTTGTTGCTGGCGGGGTTGTATTTTCAGTTGGCGGATTGGTAGGAGTCGGATTTGTGGTTGTTGTATTTTGCGTTGTTGAGTCTGGTATTTGAGGTTCTACTACAGGAGTGGCTGGAACTGGTGTTTGTAATGGTGAAGCTGTATGTGGACATACACCAGTTGGAGCAGAACCAGAAGTTGAAGTACTTGCTTGCCACATTTTTGCTTCTCTTTCTTTTGGTGGAACCGTATTATAAAAACGATATTCTCCAAATGGGCAACCTTCACAACATAATAAATTCGTTTCTCTACATACCATTGCCATCGAATGACCGGTACAAGCTTCTGGAACTGTATTTTCCGTAAATACTTCTGTATACGTTGATGAACAGCCAGACGATGCTTTTAATCCCGTTGCCTTACATACGGTTACTTCTTTGATGCCTTCTGGTTTCACAAATTCAGCATTTGGCAAATCAGCATGAATTTTATTCATCACTTCTGACCAAATTCTTCCTGCTGGATTTCCATTTCCATATTTAACGGTTGCATTGGTTTCATAACCATACCAACAAGTCGCTGTATAATAAGGAGTAAATCCGCAAAGCCATCTGTCATAATCATCGTTTGTGGTTCCTGTTTTGGCTGCAACTTCCATGCCTTTTATAGCGCAATATGTTGCTGTTCCTCCGCTTCCTACTACAGTTTCGGTTAAAATACTTTTTTCGATATATGCGTTTTGCACATTCATAACTTGATTAATTTCCTGTTTTGGTTCAACAACCACATTGTCATCTTTATCGGTTACATATTTATAAAAAGTTGGTTGGATATACGTTCCATCATTAGCAATGGCTCCATAGGCTCCTGCCATTTCGGTAACGGTAACACCATTTTCAAGACCTCCTAGTGCAAGGGACAATTGTTCTTTTCCTGTCATAGGAAGACCAACACTTTTACAAAAATCAATGGAATTTTCTACTTCTATGTCTGCTAAAGCTTTCACGTGAGGAACATTGGATGATATTTTGATAGCATCACGAATTGTCATCGCTCCCTTAAAACCTTCATATTGATTTTTAGGAGAATATTTGTCATGGGTATTAAAGACGGTTTTGGCATCCACATAAACTGTAGAAGCTGTAATGGTTCCTGTTTCTAATCCCGGCGCAATAACCGAAATTGGTTTCATGGAAGAACCAGTTGATTTACGAAGTTTGGTTGGTAAGTTAAAATAACCAATTTTCGTTGACGTTACTCTTTCTCCTTTTTCTCCAACAGCTGATGTAGCTGCCACTACATTTCCTGTTTTATGATCCATAATAACCATTGTTGGAATAGAAGTTTGTTTTAATTTGGTTCCATCTTTTTTCTTGGTTGTGATTGTTGTATAATATTTATCTTGCTTAATCACTTCTTCTAACGTTCCTTGAATAGCGGTATCTTGTGTTGTATAAATTTTCAAACCACCGCTATATAAATAGGTTTCTGCCATGGATTGGCTCATGTTTTTTTGTTCCATGATTTGCTCTAATATTTGATTTAGCGCAGCTTCTACTGTATAAGAAACTTCGATGGTTGGTGATGTATCACCATTTTGGAAATTTAGTCCATTTTCGACTTCTGCTTTTGCTGCATCATATTGTTCTTGATTGATGGTTCCTAATTCTAACATTTTGCCTAAAACCGTTTTCGTTCTTTTTTTGATATTTTCTTGTTTTTTCTCTTTTTTGGCTTCGTCTTCGTCCTTACTAAAAGGATTATAGGCATTTGGTGAATGATTGATTCCTGCCATAAATGCACATTCTGCCACACTTAAATCCGCTGGTTTTTTATTGAAGTAATAAACAGAACCTAATTCAACTCCATTAATATCGTTCCCGCCGATAAAAATCAAATTTAAATATAACTCCAAAATTTGGTCTTTGGATAAATATTGCTCCACTTGAATGGCTTTTGACATTTCTTTTACTTTTCTGACAACACCTGCTAAACTGCTGTCTTCCTTATCGTTGGTAATATTTTTAACAAGCTGTTGGGTAATCGTACTTCCACCAAAAGAAGATTGACCTGCATGCGTAATGTATGTAACGGTTGCAGCTGCAGTTCTTTTGATATCAACACCTTGATGCGTGTAAAATCTTTCATCTTCAATCGCAACATAAGCTTTTGGCAAAATTTCTCCCATTTCCGATAAGGAAATACATTTTCTTTTGGTACCACCACTCAATGTCGCAATTAAATTTCCATCTTTATCATAAACAGTCGAATTTTCATATGGAATGACCAATTCTTCTTTTCTAATTTTTAGTTCATCACCAAACATTCCAAAAAATACACCAACCACAATTCCGCTACCAATGATTAAAGCTAATAATAAAACTATGATTAAAATTTTGATTACTTTTCCTACTTTGGATTTTTGTTTTTTATTTTTGCCCTTATTTTTGGTTTGATTACTTTTTTTCTTCACATCTGATACATGATATTTCTTGGTATCATCGTTTCGATTTCCATTGCTCATTTTATCCCCCACTTTCAAAAAATAGTTTTCTTTTGCATTATATTACATTTATCGAAAAATAGAAAGTATAAAAACTAAATTTATACAAATTTTTCACCTAAATTTATCTGATTTCCTCTCAAAAACTCTGTGATACTCATTTTTTTTGCATTTTCTCCTTGAATTTCTAAAATAGCAATCGCGCCATCTTGTGTTTGAATGTGTAAACCATTTTTCGCATCTGACAAAATGACGGTTCCTGCTTCCCTTTCTTTGCTTGTTTCTTCTTGTACCACTTCAGCTCTCCAAAATTTAATTTTCTTTTGTCCTAACATAGAATATGCACCCAAAAACGGATTTAGTCCTCGAATTAAATTTTTTATTTCCAAGCTGTTTTGTTGTTCCCAATTGATTCTTGCCATATCTTTGGTAAGCATTGGGGCAATTGTATAATTTTGACTTTGTTTGATAAAGGTAGCTTTGCCATTTTCTATTTGCGTAATTGCTTCTACTAATAAATTGCTACTTATCTCAGATAACCTTTCCCACAATTGACCCGTTGTTTCATTTTCCTCAATTTCTACTTCTTTTTGTAAAATGATATCCCCCGCATCCATTTTTTCATTCATTTTCATAATCGTAGTTCCTGTGATTTTATCTCCATTGATAATCGCCCATTGAATTGGTGCAGAACCTCGATATTGGGGAAGAAGCGATGGATGCACATTGATAGAACCATACTTTGGAATTTGTAAAATCGATTTTGGCAAAAATTTCCCATAAGAAACCACCACAATCATATCTGGATTTAAATGCCTAATTTCTTCCTTGATTTGACTTATTTTTTCTGGCTGAAACACAGGCAAATTTTTTTCCAAAGCAAATTCCTTGACTGGACATGCAATCCACTTCATGCCTCTTCCTTTAGGGCGATCTGGAGGTGTCACAACACCACAAATCTCATATTTTTCATCGTATAATTTTTGTAAGGATTTTTGAGCAAAATCCGGTGTTCCCATAAAAAGAATTTTCATGCTTTTAATTTCCCTTTCTTCTTTCTTCTAACTCCTGATCTGAAATAACTTCTAACGTTCCTTCTTCGATTTTATCGATAAAAACTTCGCCATTTAAGTGATCTATTTCGTGGCTCAATGCTTGTGCAAGCAAATCTTTTCCTTCTACTTTTATTTTTTTACCATTGATATCTAATGCTTCTACTACAACCGTTTTTGGTCTTTTTACTTTAGCATATTGGTTCGGAAAACTAAGACAGCCTTCGTCTACAATCTGTTCTCCTTTTGCCTTTTTGATGACTGGATTAATTAAAATATATTGCGTATTTTCCTCATACAAATCAATCACAATGATTCGTTTCAAAATACCTACTTGAGGTCCAGCTAGTCCAACCCCTTCGTATTTGTGCATCGTGTCTAGCATGTCTTGGGCTAGTTCTCTAATTTTTTCATCAATTACTTCAATTTCCCTTGCACGTTTTTTTAAAATTTCATCATCACCATATCTTAAATTTCGAATTGCCATTTTATTTTCTTCCTTTCTTTGTTTGAAATATTGGGCTCCATATAGGCATCGCCCCTACGTTAAATTGTTAGGATTGATGTCAACCATGATGGATGTATTTTTCATTTTGGATAATTTTTCGTCTTGGATGCTATATTTTATGATGTCTAATACTTTTGAATTAACCTTTCCTTTTACAATCATTCGCCAACGATATTTGTTTTTGACTTTGTCAATCGGTGCAGGAACTGGTTTGTAGATTGTCATGTCATCGGTTTGTACAGATTTCATCTTATTATATACTATTCCGCGCTACCTTCTTAAGTTCATAAATATTTGTCCCTTGAAATTTTATAAATATTATATCGCAAAAGGGAGGATATTTCAACATTTTTCTTAAAACGATTTCGGTATTATAAAATGCTTCATAATTTTGATTTTGGCTATGTACAATCGCATAATGATCTGGATTATAAGTCTGAATGATGACACGACCGGGCTCCTCACGACCAGACCTTCCTGCCACTTGCACCAAGGTTTGAAATGTTCGCTCTGGTGCCCTATAATCTTCTATATTCAAAATTCCGTCTGCTGCCATTGCCCCAACCAAAGTTACATTCGGAAAATGATGTCCTTTTACCACCATTTGCGTACCAATTAAAATGTCTTTCTTTTCGTTTCTAAATTGGTTCAAAAGGTCCTCATGCGAATTTTTTTTGGTAACTGTATCCATATCCATTCGAATCGTCGTGGCTTTTGGAAACAGCTTTTGGACTTCTTCTTCTAATTTTTGGGTTCCTGTCCCAAAATATTTAATTTTTGCGCTTCCACACTCTTGACATATACTGGGAACACTTTTTTCATAGCCACAATAATGGCATTTTAACTGATTTTCCAATTTATGATACGTCAAACTAATATCACAATTTTCGCATTTAAAAACATAGCCACAATCCCTACACATCAGAAAAGTCGAATATCCTCTACGATTTAAAAATAAAATCGTCTGTTTTTGCTGGTCTAAATTAGTTTGAATTTCTTGTTGTAACTTGAAACTTAGCATCGATTTATTTCCATTTGCCAATTCTTGCCTTAAATCTACCACTTCAATTTGCGGAAGCAAAGCCTTATTGGCTCGTTTGGTTAGCGTATATAAATTGGTTTTTTGCGTTTCTTTGGCTTCATAATAAGTTTCTATTGCTGGTGTAGCACTTCCTAAAACAAGCGGACAATGATTTTTTTCTGCCATATATCTGGCTAAATCTTTTGCTTGGTAACGTGGGGTTGTATCCGATTTATACGACATATCATGCTCTTCGTCAAGGATAATGATTCCTAAATTTTGGACTGGCGCAAAAATAGCAGAGCGCGCCCCAATCACAATTTGGACTTGTCCTTGTTTAATTTTTTGCCATTCGTCATAACGTTCTCCAATGGATAATTTACTATGTAAAACCGCGATATTTTCGCCAAAACGCGCTAAA
>CANBLA010000021.1 GCA_947369305.1 uncultured Clostridia bacterium | reverse complement strand
ACAGCTTTTTCGAGCATTTAAAATTAGTAAAAATGAGATTTATCATTGGTAGAAACCTTTTACGAGACAAACTGGGGGAAGGCAGGTACGTGCCTTTTGTTTTTTATTTATAAAAAAGGAGATAGAAAATGAATATTTTAAATAACTGGATACTTTACGTATTTTTTTACTTAATCTTAGCAACGATTTTTACCCAATTTTACAAAGTAGCCACAAAAACCTTAACAAAATCAGGAGCATTAACTGTACTTCTTGAATTATTGGCAACGGTTTTTATTTTGCTACTTTGCCCATTTTTCGAGATGAAATTTCCCAACGATAGCAAAGTTTATATTCTTCTAGGATTATCGATTATTTTCTACGCCATAACAGACCGCGTAAACACCACTGTCAGAAGCGGAATCGAGGCATCGACTTTTAGTATGCTAAAACAATTATCAACCACTTTTATGATTTTTGCTGGCTTGCTCTTCTTAAAAGAAGAATTTATCCTTACCAAATTTATTGGCGCCATGTTAATCATTTTTAGTAATATTTTTTTGTTTTTCAAAAAAGGAAACTTCAAACTCGACAGATATATCGCATTAGGCATATTATCCAATACCACTTTTACAATCGCTCTATTTTTAGATGTCAACATTTCCGACCATTTCAATTTACCTTTTATGTTGCAATGACTCTAGGAATTCCAGCTATCTTAATTGCGCTATTTGAAAAAGTTACAATTTCAGATATCCAAAATGAATGGAAAAATGGAAATAAAAAAGCCATTATCCTAACAGGAATTACTTGGTCTTTTTCCATTGTATCACAACTACGTGCTTATCAGCTTGGAAATGTAACTATCATTGCTCCGCTTTGTGCGTTGACGGTTATTTTAAATGTCATTGTGGGTTATTTATTTTTTCAAGAAAAAGATAATTTATTTAAAAAACTACTGGCAGGACTGCTGATTATCATCAGTATTATCCTAATTAGAATATAACGTGAGCAAAAATCTCTTTTGGAACATATAATGCTTCTAAAGGAGGATTTTTTTATGGGAGAAATTGTAAATTGTGTTCTGGAAAAAGAATTGTATTATAACGATACTGTTATCTTAAAATACAAAATCGAATATCCACAATTAACGAAAACCAGATATCGTTATGGCATGAGAAAATTCAATGAATATAACTATAACAAGGCGCTCGAATTACAAGAATATTGCGAAACAGAACTTTTCAAAGAATCCAAAGAATTATATGATTACAATCAAGAAAATGATTATCCAGTCATGGTATACGAAATTATTTTGGATTATGAAGTAACCTATCAAAACTATTCGGTTGTCAGTTTATATACCGATGAATACATGTTTCTGGGCGGAGCACATGGAAATACAAAACGAGAAGGGCAAAATTGGAATTTGCAAACAGGCAGGGAAATCATTTTAAAAGAGTTATTTCCGAATAATCCTTATTACATAATCGATATTTTGAAAGAAATTAATCGTCAAATTGCTGAGCAAATTGAAAAAGGGGAGAATTATTATTTTGAAAATTATTGTGGATTGGTGCAGGAAAATTTCCGATTGGAGAATTTTTATAGAGTGCCAGAAGGCGTTGTAGTGTTTTTTAATCAATATGAGATTGCGCCGTATTCAAGCGGGATACCGACTTTTAAAATAAAATTTTAAAAGGAAAGAAAGGAGTTTTGCTCTAAAAACAAAGCTCCTTTCTTTCATAGAATAAGAATTCTATTTAGGCGTCTTTCTTATGAATAAAACAAGAATGACGCTGGTCTGTCTTTGAAACTCTGGTTAATGGCCCGATAGAGACCATAACATTGGGATAACGTTTTTCGATGCGCGTAATTTCGCTTGAATACAAATCAATTGTCAAGCAACGTTCATCGCTGTTTAAGAAATCCTCAATTTTTTGACAGTACCATTGACTCCGTGAAATGTATTTCATTTGAGCCCTCCTTCAAGAATTAGGTCATCTGGTTTCTTGTTTAGTATAAACTATTTTACATAAAAAGTAAAGACATTTTTCTAAAATATTTCATTTTTTTCCAAAAAATAGGTTGCATTTTATATCATTTAATGATATATTTTTGAATTATATGAGAATTTAGGAGGCAAAATTAATGGGACTTTTAACAAAAGTATTTAAAAGCTATAGCGAAAAAGAAGTAAAAAGGGTCATGCCTATTGTTGAAAAAATTAATAGCTTAGAACCAGAAATGCAAAAATTAACAGATAAACAATTAGCTGAAAAAACAGTAGAATTTAAACAAAAATTAGAAAATCGGTTTGTCACTTGACGACATCCTGCCAGAAGCCTTTGCAGTCGTAAGAGAAGCATCAAATAGAGTTTTAGGAATGCGTCATTTTGACGTGCAATTAATCGGTGGTATTATTTTACATCAAGGTAGAATTTCCGAAATGAAAACAGGAGAAGGAAAAACTTTAGTAGCAACCCTTCCTGCTTATTTAAATGCACTAACTGGAAAAGGTGTTCATATTGTTACTGTCAACGAATATCTAGCAAAAAGAGATAGCGAATGGATGGGAAAAGTCTATAAATTCCTAGGACTATCAGTTGGCTTAATTTACAGCAGAATGCCACAAGATGAAAAACACAAAGCATATCATGCCGACATTACCTATGGAACCAACAACGAATTTGGATTTGATTATTTACGTGATAACATGGTTATCCACCAAGAAGACATGGTCCAAAGACCACTAAATTATGCCATTGTCGACGAAATCGATAGTATTTTAATCGACGAAGCACGTACCCCGCTAATCATTTCAGGAAGAGCCGATAAATCTTCTGATTTATACAAAAAAGCAGACAGTTTTGTCCGTCGTTTAGAAGCCAAAGTCATTATTGAAGAAGACGTCAAAGATTTTGAACAAATCGAAGACAACGAAAAATATGATTACATCGTTGATTTAAAAGCAAAATCTGCATCTTTAACGCAAAAAGGAATCCACAAAGCAGAAGAATATTTTGGAGTTGAAAACTTCAACGATATGGAAAATTCAGAAATCGTTCATAATGTCAACCAAGCCTTACGCGCCCATGGAATCATGAAAAAAGACATTGACTATATCGTAAAAGACAAAGAAGTTCTAATTGTAGACGAATTCACAGGACGTATCATGTATGGTAGAAGATACAACAATGGTTTACACCAAGCAATTGAAGCCAAAGAAGGTGTCAAAATTGCAGACGAATCCAAAACATTAGCAACCATCACCTTCCAAAATTATTTTAGAATGTACGCCAAATTATCTGGTATGACAGGTACTGCCATGACCGAAGAAAAAGAATTTCAAGAAATCTACAATTTGGACGTTGTTTCTATTCCAACCAACAAACCACTCATTCGAAACGACCAAGTCGACATTATCTACAAAAACGAAAAAGCAAAGTTTAATGCAGTTGTAGAAGATATCAAACAAAGCCATGAAAAAGGACAACCCGTTTTAGTCGGTACCACTTCGATTGAAAATTCGGAAAAAATCAGCAAACTTTTAAACAAAATAGGACTTCCACATGAAGTTTTAAATGCGAAAAATCATGAAAAAGAAGCCGAAATCATTGCGCAAGCAGGTAAATTGGGCGCCATCACCATTGCAACCAACATGGCAGGTCGTGGAACCGATATTATTCTTGGTGGAAATAGTGAATATTTAGCCAAACAAGAAATGCGTAAATTAAAATATTCGGACGAATTAATCGAGCAATCTACTGCTTTTAATGAAACAGAGGATGAAGCAATTTTAGAAGCCAGAAAAAAATATAAAGAATTAGTTCAAAAGTATGAAAATCAAATCAAAGAAGAAAAAGAAAAAGTAATCAAAGCTGGTGGTCTAAAAATCATTGGTACAGAAAGACACGAATCACGTCGTATTGATAATCAGCTTCGTGGTCGTAGTGGACGTCAAGGAGATCCGGGTGAATCACGTTTTTATCTAGGCTTAGACGATAATTTACTAAAAATATTTGGTGGAGACATTATCACCAAGATTTTTGATAAAGGAAATGTTCCAGAAGATATGCCAATTGAGGTAAAACTTGTTTCAAGATCCATTGAAAATGCACAAAGCAAAGTAGAAGGCAAGAACTTCTCAATCCGAAAACATATTTTAAATTATGACGATGTTATGAATGTACAAAGAGAAATTATTTACAGCGAAAGAAAGAAAGTTTTAGATGGTGCCAATATTCGAGAGAATATCATCGGCATGATTGAAGACGCCTGCGAAGAAATTGTAGCAACTTATAGCCAAGAAATCGAAGAAGGAACCCTTCAAAAAGATGCTTTTATCAATGAAGTACAAACATCTTTGAATTTAGAAAAAGTAGATAGCTTAGAAAAAGAAAAATTAAATCGTGCAGAAATTTTAGCGGAATTAAAAGAAAAAGCACTTGCCCTATACGAGAAAAAAGAGCAAGAAATTGGAGAACCAATTCGTGAATTAGAGCGTGTTGTAGTATTAAAAATTGTTGACGCAAAATGGATGGATCACATTGACGCAATGGACGAATTAAAAAATGGAATTGGACTTCGTGCCTATGGTCAAAAAGACCCTGTTGTACAGTATCGTATGGAAGGTGGCGAAATGTTTGATGAAATGAACCTTCAAATCAAATTAGAAGTAGCTAAAATTATGCTTCACATTGTGCGCAATCAACGTACGATTAAAAGAGAATCTAATGTCGAAATTACATCAGAAGGATTTGATAAATCTGCTTTAGAAACGGTTCATTTGGATAAAAACACAGGACTTCCTCAAAGTGGACCAGCTGATTCAAAACCTCAGCCAGTTGTCAATCAAGGACCAAAGGTTGGTAGAAATGATCCTTGTCCATGTGGAAGTGGTAAGAAATACAAAAACTGCTGTGGAAAAAATCAGTAATAGCAATGTTTATAAGGATTTTACATTTATCAAAAATCATTAAAAATAGGCAAAATGTCCACGATTTGTCCACAAAAAATAATTTGTAGACAAAAGAAGCTAGAACACTTGAAAACAAAGAAATTTATTCGTGGACAAATTGTGTGGACAAAAATGTTAGTATTTTAATAACTGACATTTTTTTCGTTTACTAATAAAAAATTATTAGTAAAGGAGTTTTTGATTATGGTGAATGTTAGAAAAAGAGGGAAAGTTTATGAATATCGTGTTGAGATAGCAACTGTAGATGGAAAAAGAAAATGGCTTACTAAATCTGGTTTTAAATCTAAACCAGAGGCTTACAATGAAGGGGTAAAAGCATATAATGAATACAATAATACAGGACATTCGTTTACTCCATCAACAATGTCTTATAGTGATTATTTGGATTACTGGTTAAAAGAACATTGTGAGGTAAATTTAAAATATCATACAATAGAAGCATATAGGAGCATCATAAAGAATCATATAAAACCCAAATTAGGATTTTATAGATTATCACAAATAACAACCGCAACACTTCAAGAATTTATTAATAATGTATATGTTGAGAAGGGATTTTCAAAGAACTTCTTAAAAAACATATTAAAAGTATTAAAGACATCATTAGGCTATGCAACAGATGTGGTAGGATTTGTTAAGGAAAATCCAGCAATTAAAGTTAGGTTACCAAAATATGATACTCCAGAAAAAGATCCAGCTTATATATTTACAAAAGAAGAGATAAAGATGCTTTTAGAAAGATTTAAAAACAATCATTGTGTATATTATGCTTTTCTAACTGCATATTATACAGGTCTTCGTGTATCAGAAGTGTTTGGATTGATGTGGGAAGATATTGATTTTGAAAATAAAACATTAAGAGTTGATAGAAATATATTAAAGAAAAATCAAAAAGGTGGAACAAAGAAAAGACATATTAGTGGAAATTCTACTACGGTTTGGTATTTAGGAACTTGCAAGACAAAAAGCAGTTACAGAACGATTGATATAGGAGATACATTAGTAAATGCTTTGAAAGATTATAAAAAAGAACAGGAAAAGCATAAAGAGGAATATGGGGATTGCTATATGAAACATTATGCAAAGGAAGTTGTAAATGAATATACTAATAAAAAAGAGATAAAAATTGTAAATGCTTATGCTGAAATTGAAGTGGCATTGCCAGAACTTAATTTAGTGTTTTTGAAAAATAATGGAGTATTTGAGGGAACAGATAGCGTAAAATATCCTTTTAAAGTTATTCATTATGAATTAGGAATTCCTTGTAGATTTCATGATTTTAGAGATACACACGCAACAAGATTAATTGAGGCAGGAGCTGACATAAAAGCAGTTTCAAAGCGATTAGGGCATAGTACGATAAAGACTACATATGATATATATGTGCGAGTAACAACACAGATGAAATCTGATGTAGTTGAAAAATTTGAATGTTATGCTAATTTATAATAAGTGTATTTTATAGAGCTGATATATATAAATATCGGCTTTTTTTATTGTAGAAAGAAAGGAGTAGAAGATATAGAAACATTATTATTGAAAAAAGAAAAGAGTAGCAGAGTTTATTTAAGAAAGACAGCAGAAGTTGTATTAAAAAATGTAATACAAAAGATTAAAGAGGTAAATGAAAATGAAGAATTTGTTTATAGAGTTACGAAAGCTGTATTATTTGGCTCATATATTAATTCAACAAAAGAAAAAATTGGAGATTTAGACATTGCGATTTATATTGAGCTAAAGAATAAATCAAGACGAGAATATGAGCAAAATATAGAAAGAGCGAAAATTGCATTAAGCGAAATTCCTTATGTATGGAAACTAGTATATGGAAAAGAAGAAGTTTTTAAATATATAAAAGATAAAAAGAAAGTGTTACAACTTCATGATGGTTCTAAAATAGATAAAATATCAAAACAGAATAGTGAAAATGCAAATTATATTTATTCTGATAAATATAAAGTAATTTATGAGGAGGTAAAATAATATGTGAACGAACAAAATAAACCAGCTTATTATGCGGTTATTCCGAGTTATGTAAGATATTGTGAAGAATTGAAGTATCCAGAGAGATTATTATATGGAGAAATGACTGCATTAGCAGGAAAAGAAGGTTATTGCTTTGCAACAAATAGATATTTTGCAGAATTGTATAAAGTAATACCAGGAACTATATCAAGATGGATTAATCATTTAGAAAAGTTAGGGTTTATAAAAGTAAATATTATAAGAGATGAGAGAAATCAGATAATTGAAAGAAGAATCTATATTAATGATATTAACAGTGATGAATTACCATTTACCTATAAGCAGAATAGCATATACCCCTATGAGCAAAATAGCTCATACCCTATGAGCAGAATTGCTAAAGATAATAATATAAATATTAGGATAGATAGATTCTTTAATTATATTATAAAAAAAGAAAAGCAAAATCCAGAATATTTTTCTAAAAGTGAGGAAATAGAATTTTGGGAAATAATAGAAAAATTAGAATTTAATTATACAGAAAAAATGATAAATACATTTACAGAAGAAAATATAGAAAAGTTAAAAATAATTATATATGCTTTAAAAGAGTTATTTATGAGCAGTAGAAAAGTATTGATATTAAAAGTTAGAAGAGAAGAATTAATATTTGTTTATTGTAATTGTAAGGATAAACAATTACAATTTGAAGGAACAGAAAATGAAATTGATAATTTCTTTAATTACTATTATGTGAGTATGATAAGGGAATTAGAAAAAATTAAAATTTAATCAAATAAGTATAGATACAAGATAAAAGTGGAAAGTGTTATCTTTTTTTATGCGAGACTGGAGGGAAAATGATACCCATTTATAATGTTAATGATTTAACAGGTGGCTTAGATATAATGTTTCAAAATGTTATGAAAATAGGATTTACAATAGTCATTATTATCCTAACAATTGAAATTATATTGAGCCTATTAATCTGGTTATTTCGGAGCCAAGAAAAAATCCGAAAAAGCAATAAAATTTGGGATAAGGAATTTTATAGTATCTTTAGTGTTAATAGTTATTATATTAGTAACACCGATGATAGTTGCTATGTTTTAGAAATATTAAGGCAAGAGAGCATAGCATAATTAAAATTATTTACATAGACAAAGGAGGACATGAAATAATGGAAATTAAAAAAATAAATTTTAAAAAGTTAAAGGATAATATAAGAAGTAAGTTTTTATTGACAGGTACAACATTATTATTGCTACCAACAAAAGTATTTGCAACATCAGGAAGTATTAGTACAGCTGAAGTAAATCAGGCTACAGAAAATATCAAAAATGCAGTTATTAAGTTAGCAATGCCAATTGGTGGAATATTGGTGTTTGTAAGCATTGTTATTATTGCTTTGAAAATGATAGTAAATTCAAATAATGCTAACAAAAGAAGCGAATCGATAGGAGCTTTAGCTTGGGTATGTGCTGGAACAATGCTTTTAGGATTATCATTAATTGTTTCTGGAATTATCCTAAGTGTAGCAACCAATGGTGGTGGCACCTTAATTGGTGGATAGGGGGAAAATAGAAATGATGTTATATAAAGTACCATTTGATTTTACACATGAAGAAAAAGTATTTGGAGGATATTTATCGTTAAGACAAATGTTATATATGATTTTGAGTGCAATATCAATCGGTATATTGTTTCTTCATATACCAATAATTGCAAAAATGACAATATTTATTATTGCTTTAATAATATTTATGACATTTGCTTTTTTTAAGATAGGTAATACATATGCTGATAAATATTTTCTTAATATTTTAAAATTTATAGTTAGAAAGAAAATTTATATAGAATAGAACTATTTAGAAAGGCAGGTAGACAATGATAGTTGCATTTATTTTTATATTAGCAGGAATTATCTTTATGGTAGGAACTCTAATATATACAAAAAAGAAAAATAATTTACAAGGAATCAACCCAATAGATAAATCAGAAGTCAAAGAAACTAAAAAAACACTTAATAATTTATGGGGGATAGATGGATTTGATAATCAAGTTATTACAATTAATAAGAATCAACATTCTATAATAGTCGAAATTGAAAGTATAGAGTATGGTCTATTACATGATGATGAAAAAGCAAGTGTAAATCGAGAATTAATAAATGTATCGCAGATGCTTAAATTTCCAATTCAATTTTTAGAAGTAAAAGAACAAATTGAAATGGATCAAATGCTAGAAGAAATAAAAATAAATACAATCAATTCTAATGATAATGTAAAAGAGTATGCAAACCAGTTAATTGCTCATTTAAAAAGATTACAGGAAAATCAATATTTATTTGAAAGAAAAAATTATATGATTATATCTTCTTTTAATAGCAGAAAAATAGCTGAAGTAGAACTCAAAGAATTTTATCAAATATTAAGATATCATTTGCTTAATGTTAAAATAAGCACAAGATTATTAAATAATACAGAAATGTTAGAACTTATCTATAAACAGTTACATAAGGGAAACAAGAATGAAGTATCCAATATTGAAGAGAAAGGAGGATTTGCACTATATGTTACAGATAAAAATAGAAAAAATCCAAAAAACACATAATAAAGTAAAGAAAATAAAAGAGAAGAAAATAAAGCCATATAAAAAGAGAAAAGAAATAAGAGATGAAAACTTTTTTGATAATCAGCCACAATTAATATCAATGCTTGCACCTGAAATAATAGAAGAAAAGAAAGATTATATTTATATGGGAGATGATAAGTATGCCAGAATTTTTACATTGATGTTTTATCCTAATTATATTGGTGTAGGATGGTTGGATGATATTCTAAATAACATTCCAGATGTTGACATTTCGACGCAGGTACAAGTAGCAGATGAGAGAAATGTTATCAAATATTTAACTCATAAAGTTACTAAACTACGTTCTGATTATATTTTATTTCAAAAGCAAGGCAATATAGAAGAAATACACAGACTAGAAGAGAATATACAATCATTTGAAGAAATGAGAAGAAATATTCAAATCAATAATGATAAGTTATTTTTTATAAAAGTAACATTAAGAGTAAATGCTACGAGTTTGGAGGAATTGAATGAAAAAAGCAAATTGTTAAGAGATGAATTTGCTAATCGTTCTTGTGAAATAAGACCTTTATATTTCAAACAACTGGATGCACTAAAAGAAACATTACCATTAAATAATAATATTATAAAAGACAATAACAGAAATATGACAACAGAAGGATTGGCAGCTATGTTTCCAATTGCGAGAACAAAATCAAGTGTAAAAGAAGGAATTTATTTAGGAAGAGATTTATTTACAGGACTTCCTATAAATTTAGAAACATTTACGCAAGGGCTAGCAAATGCCAATATAGCGATTTTTGGAATACCAGGAGCAGGAAAGTCTGTAACTGTTAAAATACTAGTAGGAAGAAATGCACTAATAAATAGAAGGTCTTCTATTTTGGATATAGAAGGTGAATATGTTGCATTGAATGAATTATTAGGAGGAAGGACAATAAAGATTAAACAAAGTATTCCAGTTGGAATCAATTTGTTTGATATTGATGTTGACGAAGAAGAAGGTTTTATAGATATAGACAATAAAATAACTGAAATTAGAGCTATTTTGAATGGAATTATAAATAAGTATGAAAATAGGACGCTAAAACCAAGTGAAATAGCAGATATTGAACAGGCTGTAAGAGAAGTTTATAAAGAAAAGGGAATCACAAAAGAAAAAAGTTCACTTTATGAGAAACAGGGTGGAAAGCAGGAAGGTATGATTACATTTTCTCAAATAAAAAAGAAAATGCCGACATTAACTGATTTTTATAGAGTGATGAAAGAAAAAGTACAAAATAAAGAATTATCCAGTACATTAAAAAACTTTTTAAAAGGAAATACATTAGGAATATTTGATTGTCAAAGTACATTACAAGTAAAGGATCAAATCATATGTTTTGATATTTCTGAAATTAAAGATGAAATTATGAAATATTATGTAAGTCTTGTACTAACAACTTGGATAACAAATAAATATATGGCAACTAAAGAAAGAAATAAAAGATATGTAGTAGTGGATGAGGCTTGGAATTTATTTAAAGATAAGGTAACATCAGACTTTTTAGAGAATTTAGCAAGAAGGGCAAGAAAGAAAAGAGTTGCAATGATTTTGGCTACTCAAAATTTGGCAGAGTTGAGACAAAATAGACAAGCTGAAGCAATAATTAATTGCTGTGATACAATTATTTTATTAAAGCAATCAATTGGAAGTATTGATGAAGTAATGAAATTTTTTAAGCTGCCATTTGGAACAAGAGAAATATTAACAAAAGCAAGAGCAGGAGAATGTATAGTAATAAAAGGTGGAGAAATCAGAGCAATAAAAATAGATATGACAAAGTTTGAAAGTAAATTTATTACAACTTAAATTAAGATAGGTGGTGAGATGTTTGAAAACAAAAAGAATACTGATAAGTGTTAGTTTAGTAATACTTATTTTTTTTAGTTTTATAAATCCTGTACAAGCAAGTATATTTTCAGATGATGACAAACAAACAGATATTGAAAATGTAATTGATAAAGACAAAGGGGGATTGTTTGAAAAAATTATTGCAAAAATGATTGGTGGATTAGCAGAAACAGTATTTGACTTAACTACAAACCAAGCATTTGGTATTGGATTTAAAAACTATGATGAATTAATATTTGGAAATAATCAAAGTGCCATTTCTCCATTTACAGATGGAGATTGGAATTTGATAAATAGTTGGTATTGGAAAATTGCAGGAATTATTGGAATGCCAATGTTTATTGCAATAGTTGTTTTGTCTTGGAAAATGATAGTAGCAGGAATAAGTCCAGATAAAAGAAATGAAGTGAAAGACAATTTAATGAGATTGTTTTTTGGGGCAATGGCAATTGTTTTAGCACCATTATTTGTAAAATTTATGCTGATGCTTAATAATAATTTAGTTACTATATTAGTTGCAAATTCACATAGAAGTTTAGATGATTTACTTGGCAACTCTCTACTTACAAGTATTAATACAGGAAATGCAATAGCAACAGCAATTGTAATTGCTTTATTTGCTTATTTATTTGTGAAAATAAATATTAAATTTATAATACGACAGTTTACATTGATAGTTTTTACAGTATTTACACCAATTGTTGCAGTATTCTGGATTTTGAATAAAAGAACGATTGCGTCAAGTATATGGTTCGGACAGATTGTGATAAATTCGTTTATGCAATTTGTGTATGCTTTTTTATTTCTTATATATTTAACTTTCATACCGTCAAATGCTGGATGGGCTACTAGTCTATTATGGGGAATGATGATATTGCCGTTAGGAGATGCCCTTCAAAATACAATGCAAAATTTAGTAAGTAGAATTGCAGGTGTAAATAATGAAGAACTGGCAAATCGTGGAATAGGAATGAGTGCAGCAATGGGACATACTATAAAATCTATTACATATCAGTTTAAAGGAAATAATGAAGAAAGTATTAATAACGCTG
>CANBLA010000020.1 GCA_947369305.1 uncultured Clostridia bacterium | reverse complement strand
ATCCGTAAAATTGGTTTTCCCGCAATCTGGGCATGGAATTTGATGATCAGTAATAAATTGGATTAATTCTGCATCACTCATTCCATCTGCAATCATGTCTTCACCTTTGGCATGAGCCCATTCTTCAATTAATTTATCAGCTCTGTGTCTAGTTTTACATTCTTTACAGTCAATCAATGGATCGCTAAATCCGCCCACATGACCAGAAGCTACCCACACTTCTGGATTCATTAAAATAGCGCTATCTAATCCAACATTATATTTCGATTCTTGCACAAATTTTTTCATCCAAGCTTTTTTGATATTATTTTTCAGCTCTACTCCCAAAGGACCATAATCCCAAGTATTTGCCAAACCTCCATAAATTTCTGATCCCGGATATACATAGCCTCTTGCCTTACACAAATTCACGATTTTTTCCATCGATTCTACCATAAAATACCTCCCATTCTCATGATAGAAAACAAAAATCGCCCTCTATCACTATTTCAAAATAATGATAGGGACGAAAATATCTTCCGCGGTTCCACCCTAATTGATATTTGGCACATTTTTCCAAATATCCACTCTTTTCTCTTTACTCCAAAGTTCCAAAATATATCCACCCTTGTTTAGTTCTCACTAGCCTAAACTCACTTTCAAGGATATCTGATACATTCCCTCTTCTTCAACGTAATTTTATTTTTAATATTATATCGTATTTGAATAAAAAAGTCAATTATTTTTATAAAAAATATGGGTTAAAAATGTTACTTTTTAACCCATACTTCTGTAAAATCAAAAAATTCTTTCTTGATTTCTTAAGTTTCTTTAGAATCTTTTCACACGGTAATACTGTATTTGCTCATCATTAATCCCTTTTTCAGTATATTTTACTGTTGTCTCTTCTTCTATCCGAAGACCCGAAAAAATACGCAATATATTACGATAAACTTCTGTTACGATTAAATTCCACCGTTCCAAATTTATCATATAATTCTCAAACTCTTTCCATTTTTCTTGAATCACCCTTTGAAAAATTTCCTTTTGATGAATTGGCTCATTAATTTTGATTTCTAAAAAATGATTTTCATCAAATTTTAACTCACTTTTAAAATAATTCCATCCCCAATACAAGTAAACCGTTGTTAATTCTCTTTCCTGTTTTTTAATTACACTATTTTCTAAAAGAACCTGTGGCAAACTTCCCTTATTTTTTGAACTTATGCCAAATTCCTTTGTGTTGTTTTTTTCTGTAATTAAAATTTGAGAATGATCTTTAAATATATTCGGATGTCTAATTGCCATCTTTATGTTTGCTTTATCCGCCGTGATACAATGAAAATAGTAAGTAGAACTTTCTCGATTTTTATTTTCTTCCAAACCACTCAATCGAATGGGTGTTTTCAAACCAATTAATTCAAGAAATTTTGAAAAATCTTTAAATTTCCATCCACTAACTGCGAGCCAATTTGTGATTACCTCTTTTAGTCTTGTGGTCTCACAAATCACTTTTCTCCGTAAAAAAATCTCTAACCTCATAACTTTCCTCCTTATTTGTAATTACTAAATAAAAATTTTTTCAAAATGTCTCATGTTACCAACATTTAACCTTTGAATTATAGCATATCAATTTATAAAATACAAGGAGTTTTTTATTAATTTTTAAAATTAAGATTTTACATTTATGCCTTATTGCTAGAACAAAATACATGATTTATCTTATGCAAAACCGTTTTCTTGATTTCATCACGTGCTGCCCCTAAATATTTACGAGGGTCAAATACAGATGGCTCATCTTTAAATACACGTCTTATTTGAGCAGTCATAGCTAATCTTAAATCAGTATCTACATTAATTTTAGATACACCACATTCCCCTGCTTGTTTTAACATTTCATCAGGGCAACCTTTTGCTCCGGGAATATCTCCTCCATTGTTATTGCACATTTCAACTAATTCTGGAATAACCGAAGAAGCACCATGTAAAACAATTGGTGTATTTGGTAATTTTTCTTTAATTTGAGCTAAAATATCAAATCTTAATTTGGCATCTCCTTTGAATTTATAAGCACCATGACTTGTACCAATAGCAATAGCTAATGAATCACAACCCGTTCTTTCAACAAATTCTTTGGCTTGCTCTGGGTCAGTATAACGTGCATCATCTTCTGCAACATTTACATCATCCTCCACACCTGCCAATTTTCCTAATTCTGCTTCTACAACAACACCTTTTGAATGTGCATATTCCACAACTTTTTTAGTAATTGCAATATTTTCTTCAAAATCATATTTAGAGCCATCAATCATAACTGATGTAAATCCTGCGTCAATGCACATTTTACAAGTTTCAAAATCAGGTCCATGGTCTAAATGAAGAGCTATTGGAATATTCGTCTCTTCTACTGCAGCTTCCACCATTTTAATTAAATAATTCATTCTAGCATACTTAATGGCACTTGAAGATACCTGCAAAATAACCGGAGACTTTGCTTCATTAGCACTATCTGTAATGGCTTGTATGAACTCCATATTATTAATATTAAAAGCACCTATTGCAAAATGTTCTTTCATTGATTTTTCAAACATTTCTTTTGTTGTAACAAGTGGCATAATTTTAATCCTCCTTTTTGTTTATTATAGCTTTTATTGTATTTCGTTATCCAATAAATGTCAAGTAATTTTTTAGTAAAAACGAAAAGAAGCACTGTAATAACAAGTGCTTCTTTTCTAGTAAACATTTTCAATTGTTACTTGAGTTAATAAGTTACTAAAAACGAAATTAATTCAGTTTCATAGCCAAATATTTAAGCAAAATTAAACACATGACCATTACTTCATGAAAAATTTCGGCGGCGACCGATTTCTTGTCTCCAAGTGTTCGTCCCCTTTCTTTTTTCTAAATTTGCAAAATACACAAATCTTTTTTAATATATCATACTTTTTATCATTTGTCAATATTTTATGTGAATTTTTTTGAAATTTTTTATATCTTGTAGTATAACTATGACTTTGTTAAATAAACATCTGTACATAAATTTTACCATAGGTTGGACTATTCACAACGCCAACCCCTGTATAATGAAAAGAACTATTTAAAATATTGGCTTTGTGCCCTGCTGAATTCATCCATGCCACAACTGCACCATTATTGCTAGAATTTCCTGCAATATTTTCTGCAGCAGTCTTATATGACACTTTAAAACTTTTTAACATATCAAATGGTGAACCATATATTGGTGAATTATGTGAAAAATAGTTATTATCTACCATGTCTTGTGCCTTAATTTTAGCAACTCTTTGTAATTCATCATTCACTTTTAATTCTGATAATCCATTATTTATTCTTTGCTGATTGATTTGCTTAAAAACATCTTGCTCATCTATTGTAAGAGTAGTTTTTGTTCCAGTACTAGAATTTGTATTTGAATTACTCGTATTTGGATAAATTGGTTTGATATATTTTTGACTAACCGCCCCCACATAATCACCTTCAATTTGCACAATATACCAATTGCCAATTCCTGCAAAAATACGAACATACTCATTTTTTCGAACTGTTGTAATAACCTCATGTTCTATACTTGGTCCACTTCTAACATTAAGCATTGTAGCAGTTACCATTCCAGTTACAAAATCTACATTGTAGTAATGTTGCATAGCAAATGTTTTGGACATTACTAAAATAGAAATATTAAGCACTAAAAATAAAGCTAATATTATTTTTAGTGCTTTTTTATGTTTCTCTAGACGCATCAATCGCATAAAAAATACTCCTTAAAATCACTGTTTTTTAATCATATGCGTGTTTTTAAAGAGTATGAATTTTTTATAATTGAATCTCTTCTAAAATTTTTCTTAAAGCAATTATCATCTCAAAAGAAAAATTAATAATATCGTAAGCCTTTTTTAGCATTTTAGTATTCACTAGAGATTTTCGCAAATTCGGTTCGAATATTTCTCCTGTTTGAAATCTTATTAATAATCTATTACGATTGATAGTAAAATCAAATTTTATTTTCGTTTCTTGAACAAACTGTAGTATCACTTCCATCACATCTGAGGTTAGCACTTGCATAGCTTGGATTTTATCTTCAGCAAAAACATCAAAATATTCTTCAAATTCACTAGAATCCATTTCTAATTTTTCTTTTTTATTTTCATACACTTTTTTCCACAATTTTTGATCAAGACGAACTCTAATTGAACCATTAAATGGACAATTCAATTCACTAACACAAACCATTCCATGAAAGCAAGTAATTGGATAACCTTCATCTTCTGGAGCACTTTTTGTTAAAACTTCAGCAATAGAAACAGGATATTGTTTTAACTTTCCTTCTATTAAATCATCTGTGTTGTATATATTGTATGTTTCAAATAACCCCTCATCATAGATTTCCTTTTTAATTCCTTTTGTGTAATTATAGTGTAAGTTTGAGTCATAACAGGCTATAAACTTTTCAATTATTTGATGTTTATATAATTCTTTATACTTTTTGCCTGGCGATAAATAAAAAATAACAGCCAAAGCCATAAATACCCATGGAAAAATCGTTTCACACATAATGACTAACATTTGCTGTGATAAATCTTGGGTTTCATCCAAAAAGTAAATTCCTAAAAAAAAAGTTACAATAGCTAATATCACACAAAAAATAGGTTTTAATAAAAACTTCTTTCTTGTTTTCTCTAGTTCCTTTTTACTTGTTTCTAAAATTTCAGCATAAATTTCTTCAAAGCTTTTCATCTATTCTCTCCTTTTTATAGATTCGTATCATCAGTTACTTTCACCATCGCTCTTGTGATATCAAATGTAAAATTAATTACATCATATACTTTTTTGAGCGTATCAAAATCGACTGCTGATTTTAAGATATTTCCTTCAAACATAGGTCCTGTTTTAAAGCGAATATATAATTTATCATTTCGAATTGTAAGTTCATATTTAATTTTAGAATTTTTCATAAAATCAAGCATTTTATCCATAATATCAGAAGTCAAAATCTGCATTGCTTGCACTTTGTCATCTGCTATAACATCAAAATATTTTTCAAATTCGCTAGAATCCATTTCAATTCGCTTTTTATCTTGAAAAACCTTTCCAAAAAGACCTTTATCTGCATGAATCTTCATCATTCCATTATAAACTTTATTTAGCTTACTCATGCCAAACAAACCTTGAAAAACGATTGAAGTTGTTCTATTTCCCTCACTATCTATACTTTCATCTTTTGTGAGAATTTCCGCTAGCATAATATCATATCCATCAATATTTCCCATAATTAAATCTTCCGAAAGATAAGAGTCAAAATGTTCAAACCCTCCTTCTTGATAGGTTTCACAAGGAATCCCTTTTTGATAACAAAATTCCAAATTTTCATCATATTCTTTAATAAAAGTTTGTACCACCTTTTCTTTATAAAGTTTTCGATAAATATTAGATGTATTAAGAAATTTCTTATCACAAACAAAAATAGCAATTACAAAAAAAATCGCACACAACTGTCCATTCAATCTCAAGCTTACACATACTGTTATTGCCAATAGACAAATTATTATTACCATAATAGTTTGTATTAAAGTCTTTTTTCTTATCCTTTCTAATTCTTCTTTGCTGGATTTTACAACCGCAACATATATTTCATTAAAACTTTTCATAAGCCCCCCTACAATTCAACAACAAGGTTATCTTTTGCTCCTATTTCAGCTTCGAACAACATTTCTTCTTTAAATCCAAATATTCCAGCAATCAAATTTGTTGGCACAGTCGCAATTTTCGTATTATAAACAGTTACTTCTGAATTGTAAATTCTTCTAGCTGCCTGCAACTGATTTTCCATTTTAGACAAGCTTTTTTGCAACACTAAAAATTGTTCACTTGCCTTCAAATCAGGATATTTTTCCGCCAAACCAAGCATACTATTACATATTATATTTAATTCAGCACCTGATTTAAAATCTTTTGTCTTTGTATACTGACTTCTTAACGTCGTCACTTTTTCCATAACTGATTTCTCATATTTCATATAACCTTTTATACACTCTACTAGATTTGGGATTAAATCAAATCGTTGTGTTAAATAGACATCAATCGAAGATTTGGCTTGCTTGATTTTATTTTTTCTTGTCACAAGTCCATTATAAGTAAACAAAAACCAAGCTACAATAAATACAATGATTCCAATTAAAATTCCCATTTTTTATTCTCCTTTGTCTTTATTTCTCATAATTTTCTACTTCTTTTTTTACTTTTTGGGCAAACTTTTCGATTTCCATTGCGCCAATATCGCCGTCTTTTCTTGAACGAACCCCAACAGTTTTGGCTCCTACTTCTTTTTCACCCAAAATCAACATATACGGAATTTTTTGCAATTGCGCCTCACGAATTTTATAACCGATTTTTTCTTGTCTACCATCCAATTCCACGCGAATTCCTTCAGCTTGCAATTTTTCTACCACATTTTTGGCATATTCTAATTGATTGTCCGAAATTGGCATAACCTTCACTTGTACTGGAGTAAGCCACACTGGAAAACTACCTGCAAAGTGTTCCGTAAGAATGCCGATGAATCGATCAAAAGAACCAAATATTGCTCGATGAACAAGTACAGGAACTTTTTTATCTCCGTTTGAATCGATATAATGAAGGTTAAATCTTTGTGGCAATTGAAAATCTAATTGAATTGTTCCCATTTGCCATTTCCTGCCTAAACAATCTTTCATTTGAATATCAATTTTGGGACCGTAAAATGCTCCATCACCTTCATTAATATCGTATTCTCCGTGCGCCACAGATTCCATCTAAAACTTTTTTTAAATCGTCTTCCGCTTTATTCCAAACTTCTAATTCTCCCATATAATCATCTGGTCTTGTTGATAATGTAATTTTAAAATCTAGCCCAAAAACACCATATAAATATTTTGTAATTTCAATGATATCTTTAATTTCAGTACCAATTTGGTCTTCGGTAACAAAATTATGAGCATCGTCTTGACGAAACATTCTAACTCTAAAAAGCCCGTTTAGTTGTCCAGATTTTTCATTTCTGTGAATGACATCAATATCATTAAAACGCAAAGGCAAATCTTTGTAACTTCTTAATTTAGAAGCAAAAATTTTAATAGCATTCGGACAATTCATTGGCTTTAAAGCTTGCTCTTTTCCGTCTGAATCTGTTAAAACAAACATATCCTCTTTATAGTGATCCCAATGTCCAGATGTTTTCCAAAGTTCACTACTGTTTAATTGTGGGCCAGAAAATTCTTGATAGCCTCTTTTTTCATGTTCTTTTCTCCAAAAGTCAATTAAAATATTCATCATTTTAAATCCTTTTGGCATCCAATACGCCATTCCCGGAGCAGTTTCATCAAAGAAAAATAAATCCAATTCTTTTCCTAATTTTCGGTGATCTCTTTTTTTAGCTTCTTCCAATCGTTCTAAATACTCTTCCAGCTGACTTGCCTTTGGAAAAGAAATTCCATAAATTCTTTGTAACATTTTATTATGTTCATCGCCTCTCCAATAAGCACCAGAAGAATTTAATAGTTTTATGCTCTTGACACATCCTGTCGATGGCAAATGTGGACCTCTACACAAATCCGTAAAATCGCCTTGTTTATAAAAAGAAATCACTTCTCCGTTCTTCCAAATCTTCAATTAATTCTACTTTGTAAGGCTCATTTTTATCTTTCATGAGCTGAATTGCTTCTGTTCTTGGTAATTCAAATCTTTCTAATTCATGATTTTCTTTGATGATTTTTTTCATTTCTTCTTCAATTGCTTTCAAATCTTCTTCCGAAAATGGTTTTTCCACATCAAAATCATAATAAAATCCATTTTCAATGGCTGGACCAATAGCAAGTTTTGCTTTTGGGAATAATCTCTTGACTGCTTGAGCCATAATATGCGAAGTCGTATGCCAATACATACTTTCCTCTACTTCTGCAGTTTTTCCGCCTCCTAATTTGATTTTAAACATAAAAATTCCTCCTTTATTTTCTATTTTTTCGATTAATCATAATTTCACTGATTTCGATATTTTTTGGCAAGTTTAAAATATAAAGCATGATATTTGCAATATCTGTTGGATTCATCCATTCGTCTGGATTTTCTATTTTTATGCCATTGTATTTTTCATGCATTTTTGTATTCATTCCACCAACATTGAACTGAATAACTCTACAGTTCGACTTTTTCAATTCTAATTGTAAATTGTAACTGGTTCCACGAATTGCCCATTTTGAAGTCGTATATGCCATTTGGTTAGGATAGCCTTCTTTGGTTCCAACCGTTGAACCAACATTTAAAATATCTGCCCCATTTTCCTTAATTAAGTTCATGAGTTGGCTAACTAAAAACATTGGTGCAATACTATTGACTTTCATTAAATTTTCTAATTCTTGATAAGTGATTTCTTCTAATTTTTGAATGCTTGGTATTCCTGCACAATTAATTAGCGCATCAAAATTTTTTTCATTTTCCTGTATGGTTTGACATGCTTCTTTTATAGAATTTTGATCTGTTAAATCTGTTTTTATAAAATTACATTCATAATTAGGTTTTGTTCGACAAAGTGCAATTACATTAATATGATGTTGAGTACATAATTTCCCAAATGCTTCTCCGAAGTCCATCACTCGCACCAGTTAATAAGATTGTTCTCATATAAACCTCCCTATTCTTAGAAAAACAAAAGCACTCCATAGACAAAATGTCTATAGGAGTGCTAACACGGTTCCATCCTATTTTTAACTCAATTTCAAGTCTTTATCGCGACTTATACGCTACTCTTTCGAATAGAAACTCCAAGGTAGTTTTTCGGAAATGTTCATTAAGATTAGCTTTCAGCCTATGACCAATCCTCTCTTTTAATAACCTTTGACCTACTTTTCCTTTTCAACGTTTATAATTTTATAATATCATATAACGTGTTGATTGTCAATGAAGATTTAAAAATAAAAAGACATAGAATAAAAATTATTTTAGTTTTTCAATTTCTTGTTTCGTTAAACCAGTATATTTTTCTATCTTTTCAATTTCTTCTCCATTTTTTAACATCTCTTTGGCAATTTCTTTTGTTCTTTCTTCCTTTCCTTGTCTAAACCCTGTTTGCTTAATATTATTCGTATCTAAAATATGTTTCATTCTAAGTTCAGCTAAATATTGTTCTTTTCCATCTTGTTTTAAACGATCAAATTCTTCTTTTGCTTTTTTGATTGCTTGATCATTTTCCATTTCTATTACCTCCAATTCTTCTGGAGTTAGTAAAAATTTGCTCCATATCTCTAGTTCTTTTTCTTCTTGTAATTTACCGTTTTTCACTAACTTCTTTAATTTTGGTAACTCAATTATATGAATTTCGCATACTTCTGTCAAGACTATTTCACTAAAATCTTTTTCTCTTAATTTCCATTTTGTATGCCCTTTTGCTATATTTTTTAGTGTTTTTAATTCAAAATTTCCAATTAATATTACAATACATTTTTTTAAAACGTCATAATTTTGCCCTTTATGTATGTTACTGATATACATTTTGCTCCAATAAAACATTAATCTTTCCTCTAAATTGTCTTGATCTACCATTTGCATTTCAATATCACAGGTAATTTGGTTATTTAAAGTTGCTTTTATGTCTAAAATTCCTATTTTTTCGTCCCTCATATCCGCTTCTTCCAAAATTGTGTTTTCATTCAATTTTATCTCTTTTACTTGCTCATCCAAAATTGCATTGAGCAAGCCTTTCGTAATTTTTTCATTCCCAACTCGTCCGAAAATGCGCTTAAATACATAATCGTTTGTTGGTACAAATGCGTTACATTCTTTGATAATAACTCCTCCTTTTTTTGATTTTAAACTTTTTTGATTTTTTTGGCTGATTTGCCAGAATTTTTTATACAGATAAGAATAATCCATATGATATTCTATTTATATCATATGGATTTACATTTGTCAATATATTTTTCTATTTAATTTCTACTTTGCAATCTCTTTTACATACTTTTTAAACAATTTTCCACGTTCTGCAAAATTTTTGAACATGTCAAAACTTGCACTTGCTGGCGAAAATAGCACAACATCGCCTTGCATAGCAATTTCTTTTGCCACTTCAACTGTTTGTCTTAAATCTGTACATTTATGAATTTCCATTTTTTTATCTTGCTTTTTTAATTCTTCTTTTACTGCTTTTTCTATTTTTGCGCTTGTATCTCCTAATAAAATCAATTCTTTACAGTTATCTACAATTGGCTTGGCAAGTGGCATGTAGTCTAAATTTTTATCGTATCCACCAGCAATTAAAATAATATTTCTCAAAGAAAATGCATTTAATCCTGCAATTGTTCTTGTTGGACTAGAACTTACTGAATCATTATACCATTTAATTCTATCTTTTGTCTCCAACACCAATTCTAATCGATGTTCTACACCTTTAAATTTCAAAATTGTCTCACATGCTGTTTCTGTATCCACCAAATCTCTTGTCGCAATAATGGCTGCAGAAGCATTTTCAAAATTATGAGTACCACGAAGAAACATTTCCTTAGTATCTAAAATGTGACTTCTTAAGCCATTCTCACAATATTTAATTTTGCTATCATCTACAATATAACCGTTAGGAATCTTGCTTTTGCTACTAAAAAACATCACTTCTCCTATAGCTTCTTTTTCAAAACTTCTAGTAATTTCATTATCGTAACTCAAAACCAATAAATCATTTTTGCTTTGATATTTAAATATATTTTTCTTAGCATTGATATATTCGTCCATATCTGTATGTTTATCTAAGTGATTTGGGGTAATATTTGTGATTACTGAAATGTGTGGACTAATTTTCATATCCATTAGTTGGAAACTGCTAAGCTCCAAAACAATAATGTCATCTGGGGTCATTTCTGAAATTTTAGTAAATAGTGGGGTTCCAATATTTCCACCTAAAAATACATTATATTCTTTTGCTTTTAAAATTTCAGAAATAAGTGTCGTTGTTGTTGTTTTACCATCACTTCCTGTAATTCCAATAACTTTCCCTGGACATAACTCAATCACCATTTCAACTTCAGTAGTAATAATCGCACCACGTTCAGCTTCTGCCACTAATTCTGGTGTAGTTGGCAAACAACTTGGTGAACGGAAAATCAAATCAAACCCAACTAACTCATCTAAATAATTTTCTCCAAATGACATGCCCATTCCATAATTGGTAATCTTTTTTAAAATGGTTCTACTAATTTCTTTTACATCTGTTTTATCAAAAACTGTTACTTGTGCTTTTAGTTCATACAAATAATCAATCAATGGTAGATTACTAACTCCTAAACCAATAACAGCCACTTTTCTACCTGCTAGATAATGATTAAATTCTTCTAACTTTTCATTTATGTATTCCACTCTACCAGCCTCCTTCTTATCTACACATTTTCCATTATTTTTATCTTCTGTAAAACTTTATTAGTAGATTCTTCTATCGTTTCACAATTGGTTACATCTATTTCAATTGTAATCGGACTATATTCATAAAAACCACTTTTTCTTTGCAACTCATCTCTTTGGATAATATTTTTTCGAACTTCTTTTTCTTTCTCTTGATTTTTATATTGTATACATTTTCTTTCCACTCTTTTGTCCAAATCGGCTGTAATAAAAAAATGATAATTACACTTTGGATAAATTTTCATTGTCGCTCTTCCTGAAAAAATAACATGATATTGCTCTTGCAAATGTTCTATTAAGTCATGTACAAATTCAAATGCTTTCTCGTTATTTGCTGTATTGCTCACCTCAGAGACAGCTAAAGAGGTTTGTTTATCTTGTAACTTCTCTTCTTCTAATTTCTGTCCATTGGAATATACTGTCGTTTCATGATTTTCAATTTTCACTTCTATTTTTAGTAAATCAATCATCTCTCGAATGTCTAAATTTTTTCCAGCTTTCTTTAAATTCATAATGGTTGATCCATTTTGTATCATACTATAGACAATGGCTCGATATAAATTACCTGCATTTAATAACACTGAATTGGGTATTCTTTTTATTAACTCACGACATATACTGGTTTTTCCACTACCAACTAGCCCTTCAATTCCTATTACCATATTTTGCATAATTTTCTCCATTTTATTCTTGATTTTTATATTATATTACAAAAGTAAACATTTTGCAATATTTTTCTTAAGAAAAGAAAAAGAAATATGGAAGATTTTAAAAAAAGTGTCCCCTTTTTCTTGTCTTTTACATAATATTAATTAAGGGAGTACTCCCAAATTTAGAATAAAGGATTGATTTTTTATGGATATGGATTTAGATTTTGAATGCGACAAAAAACACATCATTGATATTGATGGTTTTGTTGAGGCAGGTAAACAATTTGACTTGGAAATAAACGTAGAAGAAGATCATAGAAATGTGATCTATGGTGTTGTAAAAGATTCTTGTAACGAACCAATTAAAGATGCTGTGGTTAAATTAATTGAAGTAACAAAACATGATAGAAAACCAGTTTCTCACACATTTACAAATAAAGATGGAGAATTTGTCTTTGGACCACTTTGTCCAGACAAAAAATATGCTATCAACATTTGGGCAAATCGTGTAGAACACGTTAAAATTTGCAAACACTGCAGAAAAGAAGGAAAATGCTTAAAAGGTGTTGACCTTTGCTGTGATGCTCCATTTGAGCCAGATTGCGAATGCGAAAAATAATTTTAACAAACAAAAAACAAGGTCATAAATGACCTTGTTTTTTTATTTATCATTCTCATTATTTTTTGTTAACTAAATCTTTT
>CANBLA010000019.1 GCA_947369305.1 uncultured Clostridia bacterium | reverse complement strand
TGTACATTAGTTCCTCTTTGTCTTACTAATATATTTCCAGCAAGAACAAATTGCCCATCTGCTCTTTTCACACCAAGTCGTTTTGACTCACTATCTCTTCCATTTTTAACACTACCTTGCCCTTTTTTATGTGCCATTTGATGCTCACTCCTTTCACTATTTAAAATTTCTCTATCTCTTTTTTATTGAAAAACTATTTTGTTTTGATTGAAGTAATTTCTACTTTTGTATAGTCTTGTCTATGTCCTCTTGTCTTTCTTTCATTCTTTTTAGGCTTGTATTTAAATACAACGATTTTTTTGCCTCTTCCATTTGACACGACTTTTCCTTCAACCTTGCTACCTGCAACATATGGAGTTCCAACTTCTATTTTTCCATCATTCGAAACAAGAATTACTTTATCAAAAGTAACTTTTTTTCCCTCTTCTTCTCCTAATTTCTCAAAAAATACTGTTGCCCCCTCTTCTACTTTATATTGTCTTCCACAGGCTTCAATAATTGCGTACATAAAATGCACCTCCCTTTCGTAATACTCGCTAACTTCCAACTTGGTAGTTGTATAACAACCTTTAAAACCATAGTTAAGCAGTTTACAGATATTTATTTTAACACAAATTGGAAATACTGTCAAGATTTTTCTTAAAAATTCCTTTGTACTTTTAAATTTCAACCTCATCGATTAAATTTAACTAAAAAAATTGTTCCCTTGGGTTTATTGTGTATTGCTTTTATAGTTCCACCATGCGCATTTACTATCATGGTAGCAATAGAAAGCCCTAAACCGCTTCCACCAGTTTCTCTGCTACGAGCTTTGTCTTCTCTATAAAATCTATCAAATATCCTATTTAAGCCTTCATCACTAATTCCGATTCCTGTATCTGCAACCTCAAGAATACATTTATTATCTTTCAAATAAGTAGAAATTTTAATTTTATCTCCATTTTCTGTATATTTAATGGCATTATCCAGCAAAATCACCATCAATTGATGAATTTTATTTGTGTCCACACTAATTACTTTAGCAAAATTTAAATTTAAAATTATCTGTTTTCCTTGTGCTGCTGCAATATCCCTATATGGAATCGTAATATTTTTTAAAAAATCATCTATCCCAATTTCTTCTCTTTGTAATTTGAGATTAGAACCTCGTAATAAAATCATCAAATCTTTAGTAAGTTTGGATAAACGTTTTGTTTCATTTAAGGTAAGACTAATTTCTTCAGATTTATCAATAATTCTAGCCGTCGGCTCTCGTAACAATAATTCTTGTTTTGCTTGAATAATTGTTAATGGTGTTCGTAGTTCATGGGAAGCATTTTGAACAAATTCTGTTTGTTTTCTTAATGTTTCTTGTATAGGTCTTAAAGTTTTAGTAGATAGAATTAGACTTGCGATTCCTGAAAGCAAAATACCTAAAATAACAGCATAAGAAATAATCTTCATATAACTATTCATTAAACCAATTTCACTATCCACATTTATGATTAGCTGAACATATCTATTTTGCGAATTTTCAGATGTATTAAATAAAAAATTTAGTGCTCTATAATTGTATTTTTCATCTAATTTGAAGGTATAAATTTGATCTAGATTTTCCTCATCAAACGCAATATGAGACAAATATTCACCCATTCTTCCTAACTCATCTGCATTTAAGATATTTTGATTTTGATCTCTTATAACTAACATAATTTGTGGATTATCAATTTTCTGGGATAGGTTATAATCTGAGAACTGATGGATTCTATTATCCAATATTCCTAAATTTTCTAAATCAAATATACGGTATAAAATTTCTAATTTCACATTTCTTTCTGCTAATTGATTTTTCGCGTCTTGCAACTGTTTATCAACCGAAGAAAAAGTCAAATTGCGAATCATAAAAAACATAAAAATACCAAAGCTGAAAAAAATAATTGAAAATGCAACCATATTATAAGCAATATGTAAAATAAATTGTTTTTTTAATAACTTTTGCTCCTCCATCTTCTCCCTCTACTCTGACCAAATATAGCCTACTCCTCTAACCGTTTTAAAATATTTATCATATCCAACTTTCTTTAATTCTTTCCTAAGTCCACTAGCATACACTTCTATTACATTCGTATTCGTCTCTGAATTAAATCCCCAAATCTTATCAAAAATTTGCTCTTTTGTAATAATAGTGTTTTGCGAATTTAATAAATACTCCAAAACATCAAATTGCTTTCCCTGTAAAATTAATTCTTGTCCTTTGGCAGATACTTTTCTACTATTTAAATCTAACTCTAACTCTTTATATTTTAAAACATTTTCATTCGTATAATTGCCACTTGCACGTCTTATAATAGCATCTAGTCTAGCCAGCAATTCTTCTCTATTAAATGGTTTTACCAAATAATCATCAGCACCAATTCGAAAACCTTTAACCTTATCTTCTATGGTATCTTTTGCAGTCAGAATAAGAACTGGTGTAAAAATCTTATCTTTTCTCATTTGTTGTAAAACTTCATACCCATTCATAATCGGCATCATTAAGTCTAAAATTATTGCATCATAAATTCTTTGTTTAGCATATAAAATTCCTTCTTCACCATCATACGCACAATCTGTATCATAATTATTTCGCACGCACTGTTCAATTGTTCTTGAAAGTATTTTGTCATCTTCAATAATTAAAACTTTCATATAAACCTCCATTTATCAAAGTTTATACTACATAACTTAAATTTACATTAAATTACATCGGTATCATCGTAACTGCAATTTTGAAAAAGATAAAAACCGAACAAGTGTCAACAATCGTGGTAATTAAAGGAGCAGCCATAATTGCTGGATCCAATTTTAATTTTTTAGAGAGCATCGGTAAACAACATCCTAAAGCTTTCGACATACATACTGTCGCAATCAGAGTAAGTCCTACAACAATTGATAATTGTAAATCTTCATACTGCATAAAAATTCTAATACCATTAGCAATTGCTAATATCATTCCAACCAATATGGCTACTCTAATTTCTTTCCATAATGCTTTCAAAAAATCACTTAATCTAATCTCATCTACTGCTAAACCACGTATAATCAATGTTGAACTTTGTGAACCACAATTTCCACCAGTTCCCATAATCATTGGGATAAAGGAAACCAATATTGGTAATGCAGCAAAAGCTTCCTCATAATAGGTAATAATTGAACCTGTAACCGTCGCAGAAATCATTAAAATCAGTAACCAAAAAATTCTATTTTTGGCATGTCTAAATACACTTGTTTTAAAATAAGTTTCTTCACTTGGTGTAATAGCAGCCATAATCTCAAAATCTTCTGCAACCTCATCTTGTAATACATCTAGGGCATCATCAATGGTTATAATTCCAACTAAACGATTTTCCATATCCACTACAGGAAGAGCCAAAAAGTTATATTTATCAAACATTTTAGCAACAATTTCTTGATCTTCTAATGTAGTAACTGTTATCACATTTTTTTCCATAATGTTTTTTATGATTGTTTCTTTTTCTGCAATCACCAAAGATTTTAAATCGATAATTCCTCTTACTTTTCGAGAACTGCTTAATACATAACAATTATATATTGTTTCTTTTTCCAAACCAATTTTTTTAATTTTTTCTAAGGCTTGCTCAACTGTCATATTTTCCTTTAAATCAATGAATTCTGTAGTCATAATACTTCCAGCACTATCCTCTGGATAGTTTAAAAGTTCATTAATAATTTTTCTGTCACTTGAATCAATATTTCTTAAAATTCTCTTTACAACATTCGATGGCATTTCTTCAATTAAATCTACTGTATCATCCATAAATAGCTCATCTATTACATTCTTTAATTCCTTATCAGAAAATCCATTGATTAATTTTTCTTGTACATCAGAATCTAACTCTGCAAACACTTCAGCAGCTTTTTCTTTGGTTAACAAACGATAAACAATCAACTTTTTTTCGTCATCTAACTCCTCAAATAAACTCGGCAAATCGGCAGAATTAACACTTTGCAAATATTTTTTTAAATTATTAAATTTTCTTTTTTCAATTAATGTAACGACTTGTTCCATTTTATAAATTCCACCTTTCTTACCAATTAAATATAGACATCAAAAAGAACGAGAAATGGCTTCTCGTTCTTTTTTAGATTCATTTCGCATTAATTTTCATCTGTAAAATTAAATTCGTCTTTAAATTTTTCTTTAAAAATTTCAAAAACTTTATTTAACACTTCTTCATCATCAACACTTACATATGACTCTTCCTCTTCATTACCAGAATCTTCTACTTTTAAGATAACTACTTCACCATCGTCTTCTTCATCTTCTTCTATTACTGGTAACAATACGACATATTCTTCAGAATCATATTCGATTAAATCTAAAAATTCAAATTGTACATCCTCACCATTTTCATCACTTAAAATTATTATATTACTTAAATCTTCATCTTCAAACTCATTGATTGTATCATCATCCATAATTTATTCTCCTTTCTTTTGTAAAATAATACGGACTTGTATTATTTACTTTTTATTATCATACACTAAGTTTTATTTTTTTGCAAGCATTTTTTTAATATTTTTATTTTTTTCTATTATTCTTTGTATACCATATTTTTATAAAAAAGTCAAGAAGCTACAACTGTTAAACAACTAATCTTATGTTAACTTTTCTTTTACGCTATGATATAATTTATTTAGCAGCTTTTATAACTTTTATGCGATTTACTATCGCTATTATAAGGAGGAACCTATGAATAATACAACAAATCGGTTTTTTGTGGGTGCCCGCATCTTAATAAGTCAGTATACAAACAGATTTTAAGAATTAATCCCAATATTTCTTGATTAGTATTGTCAAGGTCTGGCAAATGCGCCAGACCTCATTATTCTTTTATTTTATTCATATACATTTCTAAAATATATACAGCAGCTAATGTATCTTCAATTTCCTTTTTCTTATGTTTATTGATATCTAAAAAATTTAATGTCTTATTTGCTGCAACAGTTGTCAGCCTTTCATCTACAGTTTCTATTTTTAGATGATTATATTTACATTTCAATTTGTGGATAAACTTCTCTGTTATTTCTGCTCTTTCAGATTTTGTTCCATTCATATGATATGGCATTCCTATAACTATTGTACTAATATCTTTATCTTCAATAATTTCATCCATTCTTTTTAATAAAACTTTATCATTTCCTTTATACATTATTGTTTCTAGACCCTGCGCTGTAATGCCAAGAGGATCTGTAACAGCCAATCCCACTTTGGAACTCCCATAATCAATTCCTAAAATTCTCATTATTCTTCCAATCCAATATAATATTTTACTAATTTTTCTAATAGTTCATCTCTTTCTACTAAGCGAATTAAGTTTCTTGCATCGTTATGACTTGTTATATAAGTTGGATCTCCCGATAGAATATAACCAACAATTTGATTGATTGGATTATAACCTTTTTCTACCAAAGCTTCATATACCTTTTTTAAGATTTCCCTTGTTCTTAAGCTCTTATCTCTTTCCACCTTAAAACTCATTGTTTTATCACTTGCCATTTTTGAACTCCTTCCTTTTGAAATTCTATTATATATAATTAATTTGACTTTCCTCTTTTGGAGCATTATCAATATATTCTTCTAACTTCTTGTTTAATTGTTCCAATCCAGTTCCTTTATAATACGTAGAAACCACAAAATTCAATTTAGGAGATGCTATCTGCTGTTCTTTTAATTCTCGTACTCTTACTTTTTTCCCTTTAATAATGCGTACTTTTTGAACTTCCTGTTCTTCTTCAATCAACTCAATTTCTTCAATTTCTGCTTTTAATGTACTTAAGAAATCTTCCACACTACCTTCTTCTACTCCAGAAAAAACAATCATAAATTTAGGTCCCATGTATCTTACAAATATATATTGTGCAGCCATCTTTGATTTAATAACATTACTAATTTCTGTAATGATATCATTTCCCATTTGACGGCTTACTTTTTCATTAATTTCTTCTATATTCGTAATTCGAAACATACAAACTGCAGAAGTGGGATATTTCGAAAATATTCTTTTTGCATTTCCATATAAATATTCAGCTGAATGAAGTCCTGTAAATTGATCAATTCGATCAATATTCTCAATGGTTTCTTGATATGCTGTTGTTTGTAAAACAGAAACAATATTATCTTTAACAACTTCAATAATGGTTGTATCAGTATTATCAAAAGCATGCATTTTTCCACTTTCCATAATCCAATACCCAATATAGATATTATCTATATAAAGCGGAAAAAACATAGCTGACTTGGCTCTTCCCATTTCCACTTTTTGGTAAGGTAACTTTTCATTTTCTGACTCAATTGTAACATATTTTGGTGTAGCAGTTGCAACACTATCTTGAAAAATTTCCTCAGTATGCAAATTGGCTAAAGATTCAAAATGTTTGGCATCTACATTCGATGCTTTTATCACGTATTCAGCACCATTAAACACTACTATAGTAGAATATTTTATATCATATTTTTCTATAATGATTTCATTAATTTTATTTAATTTTTGATCAACGGTTTCTTCTTCTCCTGCAATGCTCATAAAATCCTGCAAAACACTCAAATTGTTAATTTTCTGGTTGATGTTATTAAACGATTCTATTTTTTTCTGAATATGCACATTATATACAACTAATACACCTATGACCAATAATAAAATGATTATTACTAGTATTATCAAAATATTCACCTCTATATTTCGTTTTTAAAATTTTTTCTTCATTTTATTCAAAGTATTGTTCATACTATTTGAAAAACCACCTTGATTATAGTTTTGTGTCACTTTTGATGAGTATGTTTGTCTACTTGTCAATGGATAAACCATATCTCCTAAATTTCTAAGTTTGCTCATAAAATTCTTTGAGTACCCATTAATTGAAACCTTACAATTAAGCATTGCCTCTAAATATTTTGAATAAGCCATTTCTTCAAATGGAATACTGCAATATTTCACACTATCTTTATTGAACAATTCCGTCATAAATGACATAGCAGGATCATTGTAAAATGACATTCCTCCAATAATAGCTTTATTTGTAAGTCCACGTACTTTCAACTCTTTATTAATAACAACTCTTACTTTCTCTGGTTCTAAAACACCTTGCGTTTTTAAATCTCTTAAAAACGCAGTAAGTGGCTGAATGGTTAAAATATCCATGGATTGTACCAAATAAATTTCTTGCGAACTTGCAAAATACGATGCATTGGTATCAAAATCACAATCAATTAAAATTAATGAATGATTTTGTACTAAACTTGATAAAATTGGTTCTGCATTCGAATAATCTTTTCCATCATTTGGAAGCGCTGTATATACCGTCAAATTTTGTTTTACTTTAATACCTTCTGCAATACCATTTTGTAATTTTTCAAGAGATGCATAAGCAATTTTTCTTAAATTTTCTTCATTTTGTGTATAAATATAATAGGAATTCTTATTTTTTGTCATATCTAAAATTGCTGTATCAATACCAACAGATGCAAATATCTCAGCTAGATTATTCACAAGGAAAGATACACCATTTTTGGTACTTCCTAAAAATGTTACAATTTTTTTGTCTTTAGTCATCAAACTATTTAAACTTGACATCGAATAATCAATTGGAGACGCAATACTTTCTAATGAACTCGCATAATCATTAGAAGGTATTGGATTTTCATAATTTTTAATTTCTGAAAAAGCAGGATCAGTTGTCTCAAATGAGTTATTTGTTTCATTTGTATTATCTTGATCATTCAAGAATAAGTGATCCTCTGTTGGCATTTCTAAAGTATCATCTTCTTCAAATTCAACAGCTGATAATAAATCTTCTTCATCATCAAATTCCGATAACAAACCATTTTCTGAATCTTCTTCCAATGGATTGAATGAATCATCCATATCATCAAATTCTGGTAACTCTATTTCTTCTAAATCTAGAATATCTTTCTGATACAAATCATCTACTTCTTTATCTTCTAAAACCTCTTTTGCTTTTGTTTGATATTCTCCATATTCATCATAATCATTAAATTCGTCAAATGCTTCTTCTGTCAATCCGGGCAACACATCTTCTTCATCCTCATCACCAAAATTAAGATCCTCTAATTCATCCAATTCTGGTAATGAAACCTCATCTGAAAATGTTTCATCTTTTACTTCTTCTATCACTTTTCCATCTTCTTCTAAGTCTGAAAAAGCATCAAATTCTATATTTTGCCAAGTCTCTTCAAGCTCTGGCAATTCATTATCATGTTGTATTTTATTAATTGATACAGGCTCTTCAATTTCATCCAAGAACACATCAAATTCCTGTGATTCTTCAGTTACTTCTGGAAGTGGATTTTTACGTGGTCTTCCTCTTTTTCCTTTTGGCTTTGGCGTTGTATCAACTGGATTTTTACGTGGTCTTCCTCTCTTTTTCTTAATTGGCTCTGCTCCTTGAAGTTCTTCTGAACTTACCATATTTGAATTTCTCACTACATCATTTTCAAAATCTAAATCTGGCAAATCAATTTCTTCTAAATCACTAAATACATCTATTTCTTGATTCTCTACTAATGATTCTCCTTGCAAATTTGTTGTTCTACGTACTGGTTTTACAGACTTTGTCTTAACTTCATCAAACTCATTACCATTTATCATTTCATTCGATTTTCTTATTAATCTATCATCTTCATCCATATTTCGTCTTGGGTTTTGATTTATTTTATTTTCATCCATATTTTCTCCTAAAACAACTTTCCTTGGTGTCTCGTTTTTATGTGTCACAAGTTGCTCATCATCGATTTCTTGATTATTTCTTTTAACAACTCTTCTTGCCTGCATAACATTTCCAGTTTTTTGTACCTGATTAGGTACTGATATAACTCTTTTATCTGTATCTGATTTTGTCGTTTTCACAGAATTTGGGATAACAATCGGTTTTGTCATTTTAGTTTGATTCATTTTGTTTTCGATCAAATCTATTTTTAGTCCCGTTCTTCTTTTATCTTCTCTTGTTAACATACTGTTATTTTTGACACCTTTAATCATATTTCCGCTAACAGACATAATATCTTGATATTTACTTGAGTTTTCCTCCAAAATTGCTTTTACACTCATTGGCAAACAATTAATAATAATTTTCAATTGTTCATCCGTATATTGTGTTGCAATATTTTCAAAACTACCTGCATATTTTTCTGTATTCTTACCTAATTTTTTAAAATGTGATATAATATTTTGAATTTCTAATTCGCTTACTTCATTTTCACTTTCCGCTCTGTAATTCACATCATCCGTGTCAATTTTGTAATATATTTTCGCTTCTTTTTTCGTACGCGGTTTATTAATAAGACGACAAACTTCTTCCATGCTTCGATCATTTCCTAGAAGCGCATTATATACACCAATTCCAAAGAGTTTTACTAAAAATGAACTTCCCTTCGTGTGTCTATCTGAACAAATTAAAATAATTGAAATCTCATTTCCTTGCGTATCATGCGCTTCATCACTAATACCATCAAGTTTTTCAAAAATGAATTTATCAATGGATTCATAATTATTATTTGAAAACGGTTCTAAATCTTCGCTTATAATAATTCTATCATAAGATTTATCGTGTTGTATTTCTTTTTGTATTGCATTAAAATAATAAACATTTTTATAAGATAAAATTTCCCTATAATCCTTCTGATACTTTTTAATAATCGCCTCAGAAACACTTTCACTATTTACTGCAAATAAAACTTTCATTTGTAATTACCCCCTCCAACCGTTTACAACTACGGCAAAAATTAGTGGTAGAACTTGGCAAATCAATAAAATTGTAACAACTGTTATGATTAATGCAAATCCTTTATCCCTAACATCTAATTTTCGAATTCCAATCACATACTGAAAAATTGACCCAATTGCAATTCCTATAAAGCAAAATGGGATACTATAAATTCTTACACCATTCAATATATAAGCCGTTATCCCATAAGGTACAGAACCATATTTTTCTATATATTCATTCATCTTTTCTTTAGTCGATTCTTTCATTTCTACTAATTCCGTTGCTTGATCCGACTGTAAAACCTCATTTCCAGTAATAGCCAATACTGTACTAGAACCAAATATTGTAAAGATTGTTAGTATCATAATTATTCCCTTTTTTAGCATATTAACAAACCCCTTCTTACCACATATGTGTATATGGCATACTTTTAATAATATTAATATCATACAATATATTGGCAAAAATAGCAACCTTTTCTTTAAATTTTTTTCATCATTTTTTCGTTATATTTTATCATACAAATATTGCATCCACCTATAAACTGCATTCGCCCAATTTTTATCACTTGCATAACGAGAATTAACAGCAGTCAAATTAGAACCGCTATAAAATTTTCCAATTGCTACAGTTCCATCATAAATAGTTGTTCCAGCTGGATTTAGATAATATTTTACAAAAACACGAGAAACTAAATCGATTCCTTCTGCATAGGTACCAAAAGAATAAGCACCTCCATATGGATTACTATCAACCGCACCATAACCAAACAAGTTCTTTTTTTGATTTGCAATCGTTGACGTTCCCCAAGCACTTTCGTGAATTGCGACACTTGCCACAAAAATGCCATTAAGCCCATATTGTTTTTCTATGTAATAAAAATATTCTGCATTATCTGAAAAAACTTTTTTCTGATCCTTTTTATCTCCAGAAAGAACTTTTTTAAATTGCGCTAGCGAAAGTCCACTTGGTTTTCTTAAATCCATCTCAAAATTCAAATTTCCTGCTAATTGAGCTTTGCTAAATTGTTCTTCTTCCTCATTTTTTTGATTTGGATTTTTAGTTGTAACACAATTACTTGGCACATATCCTTTTATCTCAACAGTTGAAATAAAATACCAATCACCCTCTATTTTCAGAATCTTTGCAACATCATCTTTATTTAAAGTACAGATTTTTTCCGCCTTTTCATTTGGCTCTAATTTTACGGAAACTGATGTTGCAACCACATAAACCATATCCCCCTCTTTTGCCTTATTATAAGCATACTTATTGCCCGTTCCAATCTCTACAATTCTTTCAACTGGCGCTTTAATAATGTTTTCTGCCATTTGTTGCTCTGCAATCAATACTTCATCTTGATAAGTCTTAATCATAATCGCATTTTTCTTTCCAGCTCGCCCCTCCTGTAAAACTTGTACAACGCCACTTGCCAATTCCGCATTATCTTTATATCGCGTCGTATATTCTAAATCAATTTCTTCTACAACCATTTCTTCTTTCACATTATTAAGAACATTTTCTTCTATAATTTTATCCAAATCCAATGGATTTGCATTTCTATAAATAGGATTTTGGCTTACTTCCGTAATACTTTCTTCCTCTACTGCCAAATTCTGACTTGCAAAAAAAAGCATAAAAAGCATAAAAAATAAGCACAACAAAAACGTCATACCAACATACAATTTTTTATGATATGTATTAAACTTTTCATCGCACCTTTTCATTCGTAAAATCCTCCAAATATCATTCCCTCTATTTAATTTTATATAAATAACTAACTTTTGTCAATAACAATGATTGGAAGTTTAGAGCGACAGAATAAAAATTACAAAACATTAATAATATAAAACGGTGTCTTCTCCATAGAGAAAACACCGCCGAGGTATGAAATTCGTCTTATAACAATCTCTTCATAAGTTCTGCCTTCAGCCACCACATAACAATCCCATAAATGCTTTTCTCTTGTCGTCAATTCCAGGTTTCTACCTAAACGTACATCTTCAATAGCACTTTCAATGGGAATCGTGTACTGTTTCGCATCTTTGACACCATCAATTTTCCGAATAGCATCCGAATGTCCTTGACTCACACCTCTTCCCCAGAATGTATAGGTATTTCCTGTCGTAAGAATTGCCTCTGAATACACTCTTGCAAGCGAAAACATTCCCGTATCCCAGCCCACTGAAATAATAGAAACCATATTATATCATAATTCTAAATCCACTCTTAAATCTCACATCAAAAAAACGAACCATTGCCATGATTCGTTTTCTCTATTTTATTAATACAAATAATTCTCTGGATTTAAAGTATTTCCATTTTGTCTAATCTCTAAATGCAAATGTGGTCCTGTTGAATTTCCCGTCGAACCAACTGCAGATATAATCGTTCTCTTATCTACACTCTGTCCTACTACTGTATAAATTTGACTACAATGTGCATAATACGATTCAATACCATTTCCATGATTTACAACCACTAAATTACCATACGAACCTTTATACCCTGCATACGTCACAGTTCCTGGAGCAATTGGTGTAATCGGTGTTCCACTTGTTGTTGCAATATCTAATCCTGTATGAGCACCAGAACGAATAGAACTTCTGCTCCCATATCTTGAAGTGATACTACCACTAACTGGTCTTGATAAATTAACTCCTGCAATGGTTCCGACATTAGTAATTGTTTTATTAGCAATAATCTTCTTTCTGGCTTCTTCCTCTTCTGCCTTACGTTTCTCCTCTTGTTTAACATTATATTCCGTAATTTTTGCAACCTTTATGTTATTTAAAATGCCAGTTGCTTCTTCTTGTGTTTGAAGATTCAAATCAGTCGTATATTGTTCCACAATTCCTACATTTAAACCAATTACATTTTCGTCCACATCTGCTTTTAAATTAGTGACAATCATTTTTGCTTCTTCTTCACTTGAAACAGTAGTTTGTACTACTCCATCTACCGTTACTGCATACGTTTTATATGTTACAATCGTAGAATTTTCTATTGCCATCAACACTTCTTTTTCTTGCGTTTTTTTATCCCTATTTACCAACTTCAATTCATACTCTGGTACCGTAGATTGCTCTTTAAAAGCTACATTACCAGAAGTATCTTCCATATATTTTTTAATTTTTAATTCAATTTTATCTTTACTTTTAATATAACCTAACTTCTCGCCAGAAAAATGAACCTCATAGGCTGGTTTATATTTTATAAACACCACCGTTAAAATTATCATGGCGCCAAAAGTAGTTATTTTTAGGGCTTTTGCAATCTCTTTTGTGTAATATTTTACCCAATTTAATAAAATAAACATTCACTTCCTTTTCTTTTATTCTATCTATAACATGATTCTATGATAGATTTCTTCCTTTAAGTAGTCGAAAAAATACGACAACATATTTAATTATACCATATTTTTTGACTTTTTTCAACTTGCCTTTTTAGGAATATATTTATTTTTTTCAAATTTTTTCAATTTTATACATGATTAGGTTTGGAATTTTTATCCATTCCTCTTTCAATCTCCTTTTTCCTTAATTTTCCTTAATTTTTCATTTATGTTCATTTTTTAGT
>CANBLA010000018.1 GCA_947369305.1 uncultured Clostridia bacterium | reverse complement strand
TCTTCAACGTTTTGAACCATTAAATGGACATCTAAGCTGACGTTGCTAATGTGGGAAATCGTTAAAGCATATTCGTGCATTAAGTCTAAATTATTTTTTTCTACAAATTGACCGTCCATGACATCGATGTGAAAATAATCGACTTTGGCAGTTTCCAGATTATAGAATGTAGAAACTGCGTTTTCTTTGTTTATGGTTAAAATGGATACTGAGATTTCTGGCATATTTTCCTCGATTCTTTTTTATTTTGTTTATTTTTTCTTTTTCTGTTATTTATTTTGAATTGCATCCGCCCGAGTTTAGGTCGATGTGGGCATCGACTCCTACGGTTATTCTACGGTTACGGTTTGGTCTCCGTTTGAAAAATCGACGGATTTGTTGTATTTTACGACGTCGTCTACGTATACTTTGACGTCTTTGACTCCAGATGCTGTGTAGCTTGCTGTGATGTCTGTTGTTGTCAATTTCTTGGTTTCTGAATAAATAGTGTCGTCTCCAACTTTTATGACTACTTTTGATGATTTGATTTCTGGTGTTGTGGTTGTTGTGTTGGTGTCGTTAGAAACTGTATTGGTTACTGGTTCTGGCTCTGTGTAATTCATTAAAGATTTTAAGTTGACATTGACCGTTACTTTGGATTTGGTTGGTAATTTATTGACTGTGATTGCGATTGTGGTTCCTTCTTTTACGGTTTTATTACTATTGATGCTTTGTGAAAGAACAACTCCATCGCTTTTATTAGTGTTTTCGTCATAGGTTACATCTACTTTTAAGCCTAAACCACTTAAGGTATTTTTGGCATCTGCTTCGGATTTATTGACAACACTTGGTACTGTGACATCTTTGTATTGACTGCCTTTGCTGACTGTGATATTGAGTGTTGTGTCTAAGGAAATTTCTTCTCCGCCTTCTTTGTCGACTTCAATTACAATTCCTGCTTGGACTTCTTCATTAAATTCTTCTTTGATTTCATATTTTAAGGTCAAATCTTCATCATCTAAATCTTCTGTTAAAGCTTCTAATTCTTTGATTAAATCCTCTTTTTTCTTGCCTACCATTTTCTTTGGTAATTTTACTTTGGTGTTTTTTAATTTTTCAGCCAATGCCTCATCTAAACTTCCTTCACTTATCAATAATTTAATCTCTTCGGTTACATTGATGGTGTAATTTTCTTGATATTCTGGCTTTTGACTGATGACATGTTCTTTTTCGATTTCATCACTATTGGCATATTCTACCACATAATTTTTAAGTCCTAATTCTTCTAATAAAGCACGTGCATTTTCTTCGGTTCTGCTGTTTCCATTTTCGTCTTGTACCAAGTTTGGAATTTGAATTTGAGACGGTCTCGAAAAAATAGCTAAGGTTCCAAACATGGCTCCCATAAATAAGCCGATGCAAAGTAAAATGATCAATAAGACTTTTACGGCTTTATGTTCTGCTAAAAATTGTGCAAATTTTCCTTTGGCTTTTTCCTCTTGTTTGCTATTTGCTTTTTTGGCTTTTCTTTCAGTATTTTTGTCGATATCATAAATGGTTGGTATTTTTTGAGTTGGTGAATCGCCTGATGTTTTATGAATTACTACAAAATCTTCTTCTGGATTTTTTAAGGCTCGGCTTAAATCTTCTAACATTTCTGTGGCATTTTGGTAACGATAATTCGGATTTTTTTGCATTGCTTTTAAAATAATTCGATTGATACTGACTGGAATTTGGTCATTGTATTCAATTGGCTCAACAGGTTCTTCTTGGACTTGTTTTAAAGCAACTGAAACAGGTGTATCGGCATCAAATGGAACGCGGGCTGTTAGCATTTCATATAACACAATACCAAGGGAATATAAATCGGATTTGGCATCGGTAAATCCACCTTTGGCGTGTTCTGGCGAGAAATAATGGACAGAACCAATGGTTGTTCCAAAGGCTGTAATGGTTGAATTCGAAACGGCTTTCGCAATTCCAAAATCGGTTACTTTGGCAATGCCATCCTCGGTTATGATAATGTTGTGTGGCTTGATATCTCTATGTATAATATTGTTTTTGTGAGCCACTTCCAAAGCGGATGCAATCTGAATGGCAATATTCACAGACCATTTCCAAGATAGAATTCCATCTTCGACAATGATTTCTTTTAGTGTTTTTCCTTGAATTAATTCCATGACAATGTAATATAAATTGTCTTCATTTCCTACATCATAAATGGATACAATATTCGGATGTGCTAGGCTTGCTGCTGCTTGTGCTTCGGAATTAAATTTTTTGATAAAATCACTATCTGTGGTGAACTCGTCTTTTAATATTTTTATGGCAACATAGCGATTTAACACATGACATTTTGCTTTGTAAACGGTTGCCATTCCGCCATTTCCAATTTTCTCTAAAATTTCATATCGATTATCTAACATTTTTCCTACAAGATTCATTTTAAACTCTCCTTAAAATCTTCTTATTTTTCTATTTTTGGGTTTTGTGGTACTTTTTCTGGTTCCTTTTCTATATTATCGATGATAATGGCTGTAATATTATCGATTCCGCCTTCTCGATTGGCACGATTGATTAAGGCTGCAACTGGATTTTCGGAATTTTCTAATAAAACTTTATAAATTTCTTCGTCTTTTAACATGTTGGTCAGTCCATCGGAACACATAAGTAGAATATCGTCTTTTAAAAATCCTTTGCAGGTTACGTCTGGTTCTACTAAAGAATTACAACCAACAGCTTTGACTAACATGTTTTTCTTAGGATGGGTATCTGCCTCTTCTTTGGTAATTTTTCCGTCTTCGACCAATTGTTCTACGTAACTATGATCTTTTGTTAATCTTCTCATAAATGTTTTTCGAATACGATAAATTCGGCTGTCTCCCACATGACCAATAAACGCTTTATTATTATATATTAAACACACGTCCAAAGTAGTACCCATATCTTTTAATTCTTCCTCTTCTTTGGAACGTTCATATACCATGAGATTCGCATATTCAATGCCATCGACAATTAATTTTAGAATATCTTCTTTTTCTTTTGGTGTATTCTTAAAATTATTACAAATATAATTTTGCGTACTATATACTGCTACAGAACTGGCAATTTCTCCACCTTTATAGCCACCCATTCCGTCAGCTAAAATAAATAATTGAATTTCATCATCTTCCTGCGCTACATAAAAACTATCTTGATTCATATCGCGCGCTTTACCAATATCTGATTTTGCTAAAATTCTCAAAACTTGCCTCACCTCTATTTCTTGCTTAAATTCTGTCTACGTAATTGCCCACAGGCTGCATTAATATCTGAACCTAATTCTCTTCGAATGGTTGCTACAATTCCATGCTCATTGAGATAATCTCTAAACTGTAGAATATTTTCATTTGTACTTTTTATATAACTTCCCTTTTCAATTTCGTTAATCGGAATCAAATTGACATGAGCCAGCATTCCTTTTAATAATTTTACCAATTGTTTGGCATCTTCCAAATTGTCGTTGTTTTCCTTTGCTAAAGCGTATTCAAAAGAAATTCGCTTATTCGTTTTTTGGATATAATGTTTACATGCCTTGATCAATTCTTCAATTGGGTAGATTTGATTGATTGGCATCATAGCACTTCTTGTGTTATTATTACTGCTATGTAAAGAAATCGATAAAGTACATTGCATTTGTCGATCTGCTAATTCATAAATCTTTGGTACCAAACCGCTGGTAGAAATGGAAATATGGCGTGCTCCGATATTCAAGCCTTTGGGATGATTGATGATTTCAATGGCTTTCATGACATTTTCAAAATTATCGAGTGGTTCTCCTATTCCCATAAAAACAATGTTGGAAATGCGAATGTTTTCATCTTGTTCAATGGCAATGATTTGTTCAACTATCTCGCCAGCTTCCAAATTTCTTACAAACGCAATGCCAGTCGAAGCACAAAATTTGCATCCCATTTTACAACCAATTTGGGAAGAAACGCACACGGTAAACCCATGGTGATACTGCATTAAAACTGTTTCAATCAAATTTTTCTCTTTGTCACACAAATTAAATAAGTATTTTTTGGTTCCATCTTTGGAGATTAATTTATGTTCTATTTTAAAATTTCCACTATGATAATTATCTTCCAATTTCTTCCTTAAGTCAAGAGATAAATTTGTCATTTCACTAAAATTTGCTACTTTTTCTATATAAAGCCATTGAAAAATTTGCTCTGCTCGAAATGGTTTCTCACCGAGTTTTTTCATTTCTTCTTTTAAATCTTCTAAATTATAATTTCTTATATTTTTTTTCAAAAATTCTTCTCCTATTTTATATCATAAACTTATATTTGATTCAATAGCTATTTTCATTTTTCTTTGCAATATAACATCTTTTCGATTGATGTAATACTTCTATCTGATTTTGATTTTCGTTTTCTGCTAAATATTCATCCAAATCTGCTGTTTCATCGGTCATTCCTATTTTTACAATGTATTTGACATTTTCTCTTGCCAAACCATCTTGCAAATCATACTTTGTCGCATCTTCAATGATTTCGTTATATTTCATGCCATCTGTTTGAAGATTGCTAATGGCTAGCGTCCAAGCGCGTTCATAATTACTTCCTGTGATGAATAAAACATTTTCTGCTTTCACATCTTTGATTGTTTTCAAAATTTCTGCCGTTTCTATTTGGTCTTTGGCAAAATTATTAAATGCAAAAATCGAACCTTTGAAAAAATAATTTTGTTCGAAATACACGCCTACATAATTTGGTAAAGTTTGCTTTTTTTCTTGTGGTAAAATCGTTCCTGCTTTGAAAACAATTGTCAAAATCACAAGCAACACCCACGCACCTTCATAAATTGGCAAAATGATTCTGAAATATTTTTTCTGAACATATTGGTTCACTAATTTTACCGTAATTGCCAAAATGCAAACCCATAAAACATAATATAATTTGAAAAAATAATAATCCGAAGCAATTCCCATTCTCATAGCAAGCCAAGCAACAACAAAATAGGCTCCAAAGATAAAACTGAAAATATCTAAAAATTCTATTTTATATTCTTTTTTCTTTATTTTAATGATTAGGTCAACGATATATAAAATCCCAAAAATAGCATAAAATTCAAAATTTACATACAACTCAGAATACATGCCTCCCGGATTTTTTAGTGCATCAACTAAATTGCTTTGATCGGCTATGAAAAAGGTTGGTACAAATAAATAACCAATTCCCAAAGCTGTGATCAATAGTAAAATTCCAGTTACAATCAATGTTTTTTTCTTGCATATTTTAAGGTACGTTTTACCTTCTTCTTTCCAATCTTTGATGAAAATATAAATACAAATTCCCGCAAAAACACCTGGAACGAATAAACAGTACGAAAAAATCATGCCCATTGCCAATAAACTGATGAGAGTAATGATAAACCCTGTTTTTATTTTTTCAAATAGCAACGGTACAACCATAATTAAACCCGTTACAAATAGAACGCCAAGTGATAAATAGGAAAATCCATACATATAGGAATTATAGGGATATGCGAAACTAAATAACCACAACAAAAACATGGTCATAACAAACCCTAATTTACCTTTTATTTTGTCCAAGATTAATGCATAAAAAGCTAAACAGCTTAGGAATAATACGCCAATATCAAACATTTCATATAGATAATATTCTGGTATACCAAACAAACCATGCATAACATTCATAAGCAAACCATCATTAATATAGGCTCCTGTTTGCATGACATTAAAATTAAAAATGGTTTTATCGGGACAATTGACAAAAATCATCAAATTGTCTGAAAAATGCTTAGCAGCACGATAATGAATGGCAGAATCTAAAGCGGCATATTTCAAACCACCATCTTGTGGTTGAATTTCTTTTATCACAATGACAGCAAAAATAGCACATAAAATGGCAAGTCCAACCAAGTCTTGCTTGCTGACTGTATAAGTTTGAAAATCTTTGTTTTTTACTGCTCGATAACCTAAAAATACGGCAAGTACGACATTTATTATCGATAACAACCATAAATGACACGTGATTTTTAGTAAGCCTAAAATCATGCAAACTGTAATGTTATAGCCCATCAGACTAACTATAAAAATTGTCACCCATTTGATGATATTTAATTTTTCCTCTGATTTTTTCAATCCCAAAAATCCTGCACCTAGCAAAATGATGGATAGTAAATATAGAATTCTCATTTTTTCCTCCTCAAAATCCAGCCTTTCTTCACTTCATAAGGAATTGGCAAAAACACTTTTTGCTCTGCTTTTCCCGGATTTACCGTATGAATTTTTTCCCCTGTTTCATCATGCCACAAATTTTCAATTGAAAATACTACTGGCTCAATTTGCCCTGGAATAAGCAATTCCAATGTATCTCCAACAGACAATTTATTACGAATTTCAATTAAAACTTTATCCTCTTTTTGTTCTATTATTTTTCCGCCGAATTCGTACTCGCTATTATATTGACGTCCAGAATAATCTTGAAAATCTGTATTGTCTCGATTATTAAAATAAAATGTTGTCAATCCACGTGTTTTCGTTTTTTCTAATTCTTTTAAATATTTCGTAGCATCGTACGAATCTGGATTTTCGTAAATAGCATCAATTGCATTTCTGTAACTATTAACCACACTTGCCAAATAATATTCTGTTTTCAATCTTCCTTCAATTTTTAGGCTATCGATACCCATTTTAATAATTTCTGGCAATTCGCGAATTAAACATAAATCCTTAGAAGAAAAAATATAAGTTCCCTTTTCATCGGCATCTAATGGCATTAATTCTCCCAGATTATTTTTTTCTTCTGCATATAAATTAAATGCCCATCTGCAAGGTTGTGCACAATCACCAAGATTTCCGAGAGCGATTTGCCAAAAATTCGCTTAAAAAACATCTTCCAGAATACCCAAAACACAAAGCTCCATGTCCAAACATCTCAATCTCTAAATCCTTTGGCTTATGTTCCATAATTTCACGAATTTGTTCCTTATTTAACTCCCTTCCTAAAACAATTCTTTTGGCACCATTTTTATACCAAAAATTACAAGTATGATAACTTACTGTATTAGCTTGTGTGCTAATATGAATTTCCACATCTGGTGCAGCTTCCTTTACCGTTTCTACCACACCACCATCTGAAATAATAATGCCATCTACTTTTAAATCATTTAGAATTTTCGCTTGTTCTTTAATTTCTTCATATGTTTCATCCCAAGCAAAAATATTGATGGTTGCATAAACTTTTTTTCCATGTTCTTTGGCATATTTCACAGTTTTTACTAAATCTTCATCATTGATTTGAGAACGTGAACGAAGCGACAACTTCGGTGTTCCGCAAATATACTGCATCTGCACCATACAAAAACGCGACTTTAGCTTTTTCAAAAGATCCTGCTGGTGCTAATAGTTCTATTTTTTTCATTTTTATTCCTTTTTTATCTAATTTTATATTCTGCATTATACCATTTCTATTTATTTTTTTCAAGGACAATATCGAATTTCTTAAATTTCATCTATTTTATGTATTGTAAATTTTATAAACTTATGTTAAAATACGTCTATTATGAAACTAGAATACTTTGTAAATTCAAACCAATATAAAACTGTCAAAGAAGTTTTAAAAGCTCACTTTCAGATTTCCGATAGACTTTTTTTAAAATTAAAACGTCACAATCAGATTTTTGTCAATCACCAATCTACTTTTGTCCACACTTTGTTAAAACAAAATGACCATATTTGTGTGGATATTTCTTTTGATGAAATTAGTGAAAATATTTTACCTGTTCGAATGAATTTAGATATTATTTTTGAAGACGAAACCATGTTAATTCTTAATAAACCTGCTGGAATTCCTATTCATCCTTCTATGAATCATTTTTCAGATAGTCTTTCAAATGGTATTCAGTATTATTTTCAACAAAATAACATTCATACTAAAATTCGTCCTGTCAATCGACTTGACAAAAATACTAGTCGGTATTGTTATTTTTGCGAAAAATGAATATGTACAAGAACATTTAAGCCGTCAAATGGCAAATCATAGTTTTCAAAAATGGTATCAAGCTATTTTATGTGGAACGCTTGATAAGGAGCCGACTTTTGGAACAATTTATGCACCAATTCGTCGCAAAGAAGATAGTATCCTAGAACGCGAAATTCATCCAGATGGAAAAGTAGCTATTACACATTACAAACTCATCAAAAATTACACAGATTATTGTTTTGTAGAATTTAAACTAGAAACTGGTAGAACTCATCAAATTCGTGTTCATTCAAAGCATCTTGGTCATCCCATTTTAGGAGATACACTATACGGAACTGAAACTGGCTTAATCCCTAGACAAGCTTTACATGCTTATAAAATTTGTTTCATTCATCCAATGACAAATCAAAAAATGGATTTTGAAATTAATTTATCAGAAGATATAAAAAAAGTTTTGGAATCGCAAAATTAAAAAACGGAAATAATTAAAATTATTTCCGTAAAAATATGCTCTAACTTTTATTATATCATATTTGCATAAAAATATCAACTTGACAAATCATTAAAAATATGCTTATTAGGCTGTTTCAGCCGTGTTTGCATTTTTTATTTTTCGCTTTGTTTTCATTGGCTCTCTTTTTTTGTTTTCATCGATTACCAATTGTGGCTCTACTTTGCTTTCCACCGTTTCTTTAGTAATAATACATTTTGCAATTTTAGGGTTGGATGGAATATCATACATGATATCTCGCATGATTTCTTCAATAATTGAACGTAACCCTCTTGCGCCTGTATTTCTTTCAATAGCTTTATTTACAATAACTTCCAATGCATCTGGTTCAAATTCTAGTTCCACACCATCTAATTCTACTAATTTTTTATATTGTTTTACAAGAGCATTTTTCGGCTTTGTTACAATGTCAATTAATGCTTCTCTTGTTAAGCCATCTAACGTCGCTGTAATTGGCAATCTTCCTACAAACTCTGGAATCAAACCAAATTTCAACAAATCTTGTGGTAACAAGCTTTTAAAGATTTCTGTTTTATTGATATCTTTTTTACTTTCAATATTGGCTCCAAATCCCATAGATTTCTTTCCAATTCTATCTTTAATAATATTTTCCAAACCTTCAAATGCTCCACCGCAAATAAATAGAATATTGGCTGTATCAATTTGCAAAAATTCTTGATGCGGATGCTTTCTACCACCTTGTGGTGGTACAGAAGCAACTGTTCCTTCTATAATTTTAAGAAGTGCTTGCTGAACACCTTCTCCACTTACATCTCTTGTAATGGATGGATTTTCTGACTTTCTGGTTATTTTGTCAATTTCATCAATATAAATAATTCCTTTTTGTGCTTTTTCTGTATCAAAATTAGCTGCCTGTAATAATTTTAATAGAATATTTTCGACGTCTTCGCCAACATAACCAGCTTCTGTAAGCGTCGTTGCATCTGCGATAGCAAATGGTACATTTAAAATTTTAGCCAAAGTTTGTGCTAGCAAAGTTTTTCCACAACCTGTTGGTCCGAAGTAACAAAATATTGCTTTTTTGTACTTCTACATCGTCCATAAAATCCAAATTATTAATTCTTTTGTAATGATTGTAAACTGCAACTGACAAAGTTTTTTTAGCCTCTTCTTGCCCAATGACATATTCATCTAATACTTTTTTGATTTCTGCTGGAGTTGGCATTTCGATTTGCTCAATGATGTCCTCTTCATCATAGACTTCTTCTTCAATAATATCTTGACATAACCCAACACATTCATCACAAATAAACACACCGGGTCCAGCAATGATTTTTTTCACAACTTCTTGTGGTTTTCCACAAAAAGAACATTTGATATTTCGATCTTGTGTTTTTGGCATTTTTAAGCCCCTCCTAATTTCTCTTATCTAAAATTCCATCAATCAATCCATACTCTAATGCTTGCTGTGCTGTCATATAGTTATCTCTTTCGGTATCGTTTTGAATTGTTTCCAGACTTTGACCAGTTCTGTCACTTAATAATTTATTTAATTTTTCGCGAGTTCGAACCATATGATCTGCATGAATTTTAATTTCTGTCGTTTGACCTGACAAACCGCCACCACCAATTAATGGTTGATGGATTAATATTTCTGCATTTGGTGTTGCAAAACGTTTTCCTTTCTCACCAGAAGCTAAAAGTACTGCTCCCATGCTGGCCGCCATACCTACACAAATTGTAGATACAGGACATTTGATATAATTAATAGTATCCACAACTGCCATTCCGTCCGTAATTGACCCACCAGGACTGTTGATATATAAAGAAATTTCCTTATCCGGATCTTCTGATTCCAAAAATAATAATTGTGCCACTACTAAGCTTGCTGATGCAGAATTGACATCTTCTGCCAAAAATATAATTCTATCTTTTAACAATCTTGAAAAAATATCGTATGATCTTTCTCCTCTGCTTGTTTGTTCAACTACATAAGGTACTAAACTATTTTCTAACATTTTTTTCCTCCTAATTCTTTTTTAATATTTATACTATATACCATATGTATTATTTTTTCAAGCATTTACTTTAAAAAATTAGAGTTTTCGCAAATTAAATTATTACAAATTTTGACATATTTTTAGAATTCCATTGTTTTTAGATTATTATAATAAGACAATCTCAGAACCATTTTTTATTCTTGCTTCTCTTATCGTCATATTAATATCATATGGTAAAGCGGTCTGTCTGTTGTACAATAATGGCATCATTTTAGGGCAATATTCCTCTTCTGTTAATTCTTTTAGTCCTTTTACAATTAATCTTATTACATTATGGATTCTTCTATTGATTGGTATCCAAATATTATATTCTCTTGCTATGGTAGGAATATATAATTTTACTAATATTTTATTCATCTTCTTCATCCTTTTCTTCCATACCTAATACTTTTATTAAGGTAGGTTTTCCTTTTTTTATGATATAACCATAAGTTGAACCACAGTCATCTTTGAATTCACGTGGTTCTTCTGTTACTTCAATTAGTCTTTGTGATTCAGCTCCATTTCCAATCCAAATACCATAATTTTGGGTAATATATTTTTCAAACCATTCTGAATCTTCATATTCTTCTATATTCGAATAATTATCAATTATAATCACTTTACAGTTTTGTAGATTTTCAGCATTTTCTAGATATTCCAAGAATGCATCTTCATCTTCTAATTCTTCTATGAATTTTTGTAGTCCAATAATAACATAGACTGAATCAGTTATTTCTTCTTGAGATTGATTTAATGTTTCATAAAAAGCAACATATTTTTCTTTTAAATCTTTTTCATTACTTAATACATGATCTGCATCAAACACTTCAAAATTGATTTCTGGCATGGATTTTAAAACTTCTATAAAATTGAAAATAAAATCTACTATTTCATCTGTTTGCTCTTTTGTTGCAATCATTGTTATTAGACTTGTATTTAAATCATAGGTACCAATTCTCAAATTTTTCTGTATGATACCAAATGGTACTTTAGTAATTGTGGTAATGGCATTTTTTATATGCTCAATTGAAACAACTTCTGGAAGAGTAGGAATTGCCTTTGCTCTATTTTTGTATGTTTTATTAAGTTGTTCTATTTGATTGATAATCACCTCATTCCAAACATTTGGCTCACAAATCTTTGCTGTTTGGAATTCAAAGAAATCTTCTTCACTATTAATGATTCCTCTTCCAAACAATTTAGAAGCTCTTTTTTTACCGATACGATCAAAAATATTATATAATTCATCATCTGTATTCATTTGCAATGCTATTTTTTGTCGGAAATTTTGTCCCATTCTATAACGCATAGAAGAAGCACTTGAAACCGTTAGTAAAAAATGCATACCACATTTTTCACCTTCTCTAATTAGTATCTCAAATAATTCATCAAATTTCATTTCGTAATTTTCTAAATAAGTTTCATAACTATTTAAAATAATAACAAAAGTTGGCATAGCACCTTCGTTTTTGTTTAAAAATAACTTATAATCTCCATTATAATCAGATAATATCTCTTTTCTGTTTCTTATTTCATCTTGCAACATGACAAAAAACCTAGTTAACTTTTCCTCTTCACTTGCAAATATAATATCACCAACTTGTGGTGCTTTTTTAAATATCTTCATTGCTTCGCTACCAAAATCAAGAATATAAAGATTTACTTCATCTGGCGTATAATTTGATATTAAATCATAGATTAGCGTTCCAATTAATGTTTCTTTTCCACTTTTGGCATTACCATAAACAATGACATTTCCATTATTTGAAAAATCTAGGACTTCTACATTTTGTATTTGTTTGGATGGATTGTCATATTCTCCTATTACTGCCTTGATAACATGTTTTTCATTTTTTACATGATATTTTTCTCGAATATTTGCTAGGTAAATTGTTTCAGGAATATTTTCTAACCATAATTGCTGTTCTTGAATTTTTTCTTTTTCTGCTAATTCGCATAAGTAATTGACAATGTTGGTTATTTGTTCACCTTTACATTCTTCTGCTCTTTTTACTTCATCATCTACTTTTTTCAGAATCATTCCTGTACTTGAAATAAATTCTACAGAATTATCATATTCCTTTTTCACCTCATTTGATGGATAATATTTAGCACCAGCCCATGCAGCTTGTCCTAATGCTAAATAGTCATCGTTACCCACTTTTAAATAAAACTGTCCTGCTCCTTTTAACTTTGCCCCATCTCCAATGCCAATTACATCTTGACTATCCGATGGAGATTGTACTTTTAAACAAATTCCAAATTTAGAATTACTACGAATCTGATCATTTACGACCCCTGATGGTTTTTGTGTAGCCAATATTAAATGTACTCCTAAACTACGACCAATTCTGGCAATACTGACTAATTCATCAATAAATTCAGGTTGTTGTTCTTTTAATTCGGCAAACTCATCGCTAATAATAAATAGATGAGAAATTGGTTTTTCAAGTACTCCTTGATGATAATATTTTTGATATTTATAAATATCCATTGTACTTTCATTTGTCGTGATTTTAGCCTCATTAAATTCAATTTGTCTTCTTTTTAATTCACTTTCAATTGATTCCAACGAACGTTGTAAACCGCTTTTATCAATATTCGTAATTGTTCCCACCAAATGAGGTAGTTGTATATCTGGCTTTTGAAAGGCTCCTGTTAGTCCACCGCCTTTGTAGTCAATCAACACAAATGTAACATCATCTGGATGATAATTAATTGCCAATGATAAAATATATGTAATAATAAACTCACTCTTTCCAGAACCAGTTGAACCAGCAATTAATCCATGTGGTCCATGAAATTTTTCATGGATATCTAATTCAATAAGACTTCCATATCCATCCACACCAAGCGGTGCTGCAAGTGAAATTGTAGAATCATTTTTCTTCCACCTGTCTAATATATTTAATTGTTCAATACAACCAACCTTAAACATTTCCAAAAAGTTATAACTGCTTGGAAGTAACAGATCGGAAGAGCACACGTCTGAACTCCAGTCACTGGCACCTATCTC
>CANBLA010000017.1 GCA_947369305.1 uncultured Clostridia bacterium | reverse complement strand
AGATGGCGATAAAATTGCGGTTTGTATTTCGGGAGGAAAAGATTCGATGTTGATGGCGAAGTGTTTTCAGGAATTGAAAAAGCATCGAAAAATGAATTTTGAACTTGTTTTTTTGGTGATGAATCCGGGCTATAATGAAGAAAATACGCAAAAAATTATGAAAAATGCGAAGATTTTAAATCTGCCAATTATTATGTTTGAAACGGATATTTTTAATCGTGTTGTTCATATTGAAGATCACCCTTGTTATCTTTGCGCGAGAATGAGGAGAGGCTATTTGTATGAGAAGGCGAAGGAATTGGGATGTAATAAAATTGCGCTTGGGCACCATTTTGATGATGTGATTGAAACGACTTTGATGGGGATGCTTTATGGTGCTCAAATGCAAACGATGATGCCAAAGGTGTGTAGCACGTCCCATCCAGGAATGGAACTGATTCGTCCGCTTTATTATGTGAAAGAGGAAAATATTATTCGTTGGGCTAAACGAAATGGGTTGGAGTTTATTAGGTGTGCTTGCCGATTTACGGAGCATTATACGAGCTGTGACAATCAAGATGGAAGTTCGAAGAGGGAAGAAATCAAAGCTTTGATTAAAACGTTAAGAAAGAAGTATGAAAATATTGATATTAATATTTTTAGGAGTAGTCAAAATGTGAACTTGGATACGTTGATTTCGTATCGAAAAGGTGGAAAAACGGTTCATTTTTTGGATGAATATGGGAAAAAAGAGGAAAAATAGATGCAAAAAAAATACCTAGAAAAAAATGTATTAGAAGCAAGTTTAGAAAGACTAGAAATGATATTTCAAGATTTTGATTATGTTTATTTTAGTGTTAGTGGTGGAAAAGATAGTTCTGTTATGGTGCAGTTAGCAAACAAAGTGGCAAAGAAGATGAATAAAAAATTTGATGTATTATTTGTGGATTTAGAAGCGCAATATCGTTATACAGTAGAGCATATTGAAGAACTGAAACAATTATCTCAAATTCGCGATTTTTATCATATTGCATTACCAATTGCTTTAAGAAATGCAGTTTCTATTTTGCAACCAAAGTGGATTTGTTGGGAAGAAGAAAGCAAGCATTTGTGGGTAAGAGATATGCCAAAAGATGTAATCAATATGGGAAGTTGTCCTTTCTCTTGGTTTAAAAAAGGGGAAGAATTTGAGGAGTTTATTTTGCAGTTTGCCAATTGGTATCAAAAAAAATATGGGGGAAAAGTAGCTTGTGGGGTAGGGATTCGAACAGATGAGAGTCTAAATCGTTTTCGTACGATTGCTTTGCAAAATAGAAAAGTGACATTTAAAAATTATCATTGGACAACAAAATTAAAAATTCATGAAAAACATATTGATGTTTACAATTTTTATCCCATTTATGATTGGACGGCAGAAGATATTTGGGGAGCTGTGAGTAAATTAGACTTGAAATTTAATTACATTTATGAGTTAATGTATAAAAATGGATTAAGTATTTATGAGCAACGACTTTGTCAACCGTATGGAGATGACCAAAAAAATGGATTAAATCAATTTAAAGCATTGGAATATGATACATGGAGTAAAGTTTTAAATCGTGTAAATCGGTGTCAACTTTGGAAATATTTATTGTAAAACAACAGCACTGGGGAATATTAAATCCTGTAAGCCAGCATTTATGTCTTGGCAGGAATATACAGTATTTTTATTGGAAAGTATCGGAATTTATAATCGAGATTTGATGTTTCATTATTTTCGAAAAATTAAAAAATTTATGATTTGGCATGAAAGTAAATTTGGAATTCATTTAAAAGATATTCCAGATACTGCTGAACGCAAGTTAGAAGGCCAAAAGAAAGTAATTTCATGGCGCAGAATTGCACGTGCCATTGAAAAAAATGATTTTTATTTACGACGTTTATCTTTTGGTCAAACCAAAAGCGATGATAAACAATTGATGGAACTCATTCACAAATGGGATAATTTATTAAATCAAACAACGATAACAGACGATAAGACATTGCAAAAAATAATCCAAGAGAAAAAATATCAAGGAGAGGAAATAAAATGATTAAAATAACCAATCAAGATGAAAAATTTTATTTATATATGGGTAAATTTTTCGGATCCAGATTAGTCGAAAGACAAACCAATGATCGAATTTATGATGATGATAACAAAGTGTGGTATTTGTACCTAGAAGGTGAGAAAGTAAAAGCTTTTGTTTCTGTTAGTAAAAATGTAATCAAAAATATTTATACTATGAAAGACGAATATTTAGAAGAAATACTAAATCAAATTCAACAAGAAATCGTGATTACGAGTAGCATTGTAACTAATTGTTATATCGAAATTTATAAAAAATGTGGTTTTAGTATAAAAAATGAAATGTACAAAAATTTTGTGACAATTTATAAGGAGAAATAAGTAAAATGAAAGAAATAGAATTTCCTGTATTAAATGTAAAAATGGTAGATATAGACAAAGTGATTGCCAATGATTACAATCCCAATAAAGTGGCACCACCAGAAATGGAATTATTAAAACATTCTATTGAAGAGGATGGATACACTCAGCCAATTGTAACGTATTATGATAAAAATCGAGATATTTATATTGTAGTAGATGGATTTCATCGTTATCGTTGTGCCAAGGAATATTTTCATTTGAAACAAATTCCCATTGTTACAATTGACAAAGATTTAGAAAACCGTATGGCTAGTACGATTAGACATAATCGAGCTAGAGGAACACACCAAATTATTGATATGTCGCACATTGTCTTAACCTTAACACAAAATGACTGGTCAGAGATGGAAATTTCGAAACATTTAGGAATGGAACTAGATGAAATTATTCGTCTAAAACAAATTACAGGTTTAAAAGATATGTTTGCAGAGCATAAATTTAGTAAATCATGGGAAGAAATGGAAGAGGAAATAAAGAAAAAAAGTTCTGGACATTAATTTTGAAATAAAGAATTGACACAGCTTAAGATTTATGGTAATATATTATACAAATAATTCAAAAATGAAGAAAAGGACACGATGCATAATTCTAACTTATAGAGAGCCAAAGACTGGTGGAATTTTGGTAAGAAATAGATTATGGATTATCACCTTGGAGTTGATTAACTGAAATAGTTGGAGTAAGTTAATTCGTAAATCTTGCGTTAAAAGAAAGAAAGAGAAAAATTTTTGGAATTTTTAATTTAGGTGGTACCGCGGAAAAGAAGTATTTCGTCCTATGTTTGGATGGAATACTTTTTGTTTTTGAAATAAAATATGGATTATATTTTAATAAATTTTAAAGGAGGAATTAAAATGAGTGAAGAAAAAAACGACTATGGTAAAACATTAAATTTACCAAAGACAGATTTTCCAATGAGAGGAAATCTTCCAGAAAATGAACCAAAGACGTTGGATGGCATTTTTGAGAAAGATTTGTATGAGAAAATGTTAAAGAAAAACGAAGGAAAAAAGCCATTTGTATTACATGATGGTCCGCCATATGCTAATGGAGAAATTCACTTGGGGCATGCATTAAATAAAATTTTGAAAGATACAATTGTTCGTTATAAAAATTTGCAAGGTTTTTACACACCGTATGTTCCGGGTTTTGACACACATGGCATGCCAACAGAGAAAAAAGCCATTGAAAAATTAGGTTTAAACCGAGATGAAATTCCTGTGTCAGAGTTTAGAGATACCTGCAAACAATTTACGTCGCAATACAAAGACAAGCAAATTGAAGGATTCAAACGACTTGGTATTTTAGCTGATTGGAAAAATCCATATATTACGTATCAGCCGGAAATGGAAGCAAAACAGATTGGCGTTTTCGGAGATATGTTTAAAAAGGGTTATATTTACAAAGGGTTAAAGCCAGTATATTGGTGTACAGATTGCGAAACGGCTTTGGCAGAGGCAGAAATTGAATATAAAGATGTAGATTCGGAGACAGCTTATGTTAAATTTCCAGTAAAAGACTCACACGGGAAATTTGATGAAAAAGACACTTTTGTTGTGATTTGGACAACAACACCTTGGACTCTTCCAGGAAATATGGGAATTACAATAGGTAGCGATTTTAAATATAGTTTGGTTGATATCGGGAAAGAAAAAGTAATAGTTGCAAGTGAACTTGTAGAAAAAGTAATGCAAATAGCTGGAATTGAGAATTATAAAACGATTCACGAATTTGAAGGAAAAGAACTAGAAGGTATTATTTGTAAACATCCATTTTTAGAGCGAGATTCTAAAGTGGTTTTAGGCTCAGATGATACGATTGTAGTGGAATTAGAAACTGGTACAGGTGCTGTTCATACAGCCCCAGGGTATGGTAAGGAAGATTATTTATGTGGTTTGAAAAATGATTTGGAAATTGTAGTGTGTGTAGATGCAAAAGGACACCAAACAAGTGAGGCTGGACCATTTGCAGGGCAATATTATGCCAAATCTAATAAAACCATAATTAGCTGGTTAAAAGAAAACGATTTATTGCTGGCAAGTCAAAAAGTGAACCATTCATATCCACATTGTTGGAGATGTAAAAAACCAATTATTTTCCGTGCAACAAGCCAATGGTTTGCGTCTGTTGATGGATTTCGAAAAGAAACATTGGAAGCAATTAAAGGTGTAAAATGGTATCCAGCTTGGGGTGAAGAGAGAATTACAAAAATGGTAGAAGATAGAAATGATTGGTGTATTTCTCGTCAACGTACTTGGGGAGTTCCAATTCCAGTATTTTATTGTGAAACTTGTGAAAAAGAATATGTAACAGCTCAATCTTTGGAGAAAATCCAAAAAATCTTTGCGCAAAAGGGTTCAAATGCTTGGTTTGATATGTCGGCCGAAGAATTACTGCCAGAAGGTGCAAAATGTGAATGTGGATGTACCAAATTTGTGAAGGAAACAGATATTATGGATGTATGGTTTGATTCTGGTTCTACACATGAGTCTGTTTTAGCAGAACGTGGACTTCCTGAAGCTGATTTATATTTAGAAGGAAGTGATCAATATCGTGGCTGGTTCCAATCTTCGATTTTGACATCGGTTGCCACAAAAGGGAAAGCACCTTATAAAGAAGTTTTGACGCATGGTTATACAGTAGATGAAAAGGGAAGAAAAATGTCAAAGTCATTGGGAAATGGAGTTGACCCAACAGAGGTTGTAAAGACTTCAGGTGCAGATGTTTTAAGATTGTGGGTTTTGGCTTCGGATTATAAGTCTGATATTAGTGTTTCTAAGGAGATTATAAAACAAGTAACAGAGGTTTATCGTAAAATTAGAAATACAGCAAGATATATTTTGGGGAATATTTCTGATTTTGATGTGAAATATCCTGTTCCATATGAAGATTTAATGGAAATTGATAAATGGGCGCTTACGAAGTTAAATCGTTTGATTAAGGATTGTACCAAAGCATATGATTCCTATGATTTTCATATTGCTTACCGTGCGTTAAACCAGTTCTGTGTGGTTGACATGAGTGCATTTTATTTGGATATTATCAAGGATAGGTTATACACATATCGTGCAGATTCTGTGGAAAGAAGAGCAGCACAAACAGCAATGTATGAGATTTTATCTGCTTTAGTTCGAATTTTAGCGCCAATGACGTGTTTTACAGCGGAAGAAATTTGGAAATATATGCCACATAAGAATGATGAAAATACAGAAAGTGTTATGTTAGATTATTATCCAAAAGTAAATGCTAAATTTGAAAATGAAACTTTGGAGCTGAAATGGGAAAGATTAATAAAAATTAGAGATGCTGTTGCGAAAAAGTTGGAAAAAGCAAGAGCTGAGAAAAAGATTGGATTGGCATTAGAAGCAAAAGTGATTTTGTATGCAGAGGCGGAAGAGTATGATTTTATTAAGGATAAAGCTGAATTATTAAGGGATATTTGTGTGGTTTCTCAAGTGGAAGTCAGCGAAAATCGAAGAAATCAAGATGAAGAAGTTGGTATTGGAATTGAGGTACAAAAGGCAGAAGGAGAAAAGTGCGAGAGATGCTGGAATTATTCTGAAACGGTTGGTACGATAAAAGAACATCCAACGATTTGTAAAAAATGTGCAGAAAATTTGATGTAGATTTATAAAAAAAGCAGGTTTTTAAAAACCTGCTTTTTTGTAGCTAAAATATATTTTCTTAAGCCGTGTAAATTTCTAACTGTTGTGAAAAATATTCATTATTTTTGCTTGTGTATAAATTAAGATTGGTATTTTTATTTAAGATTTTTCGCACTTCCCATAAACCTAAACCAGTATTATGAGGTTTGGTTGTGTAGTCTTTTTCGAAAATCTTTTCAATGGAGATTTGTTTATTATTATATGTGTTTTCAATAATTAGAATTTGTTTGTATTTATCTTGTTTGAAGGAAATATTGATATTTTTTTCAGTACATTCTTTAGAAGCTTCAATAGCATTATCTAATAATATTCCTAAAATTCTCGACAATTCATAGATTTTAATATTTAATTGATTTAAATCTAGCATAACATCTAAATTAATTTTTATATTATTATTTTCTGCAATATAATATTTATTGGCTAAAATATTATAAATAGCTGGATTATTAATAAGAGTTGGATTTAGTTTGGAAAGATTGTTGGAGTTATGACAATCGTTGGAAATTTCTAGATAATATTTTTTTAATCCTTCCAAATCATTTGTCCAGATATAACCACCAATAGCTTGAATAATATTATGAAAATCATGTTTAAAAGCACGTGTTTCATCACACATGCTTAGAATAGTTTTGTTGCAGAGTTTTAAATTTTCAATTTTGTGTTTAGCATATAAGATTTTACAAGAATGAATGAGATTCATAATGGAAAAGTAGAAATATAAATCCAATGCTAAAATATAGATTAGATTATGGCTAAATGTTTCAAAAAATTTATAAAAAATAATAAAGGTAATGATTAAATTAATAGAAAGTGTTATTATAATCAAATTTGACTTTTCGTCAACCAAAGACATACGAAAATTATCAAATTTAAAATGTTCTGAAACAAAATAAAAAATAAAGCCAATAATTGACATTAAGATAATGGATACAATTTCAAAAATAGGTAATTCAATCATTTCATAAAATGAATGATAGGAAAATATTGCACATATTGTTTGAAATGCACAAAATTGTATGTTTAAAAGAATTGCCGATTTTAAACTAAAATAAGCAATTGCTTGTAATTTTGACATTTTTAGTAAGTAAATAAAAAGTAAAATAGAAACAATAAAAACTAAAAAGTGACCATAGATATGACCAACCATTAAAGTGCTTACAAAAAATAAAAATACGTTAGTTAGTATGTAGATAGCTTTATTTTTATTGGAAAATTGTATTTTAAATATTTTTTGGAAAAAAGCTAGAGATATTCCTATAAAAATAAACTCTAATAATATACTAATAATAAGATTTTTTTCGAATAATAAATCTAAAATTTTCATAAAATTATTCTCCTTTGCTTATCACACTAAACTACAAACGTAAAAACAAATTATACTTTATTTTAAAATTTATTTTTTGTCAAGAGGATTTTAGAAAAAAGTCAAAAAAATTTATAAAATGTAAAAAGATGTCGGCTCAAAAATAAAAGAAAAACAGAGGCAAGCCTCTGTTTTTCTGGGAGATGGGAATGAAGATTTTAAGGTATAAATTGTTAAATGAATATTGTTTAATGCAATTATAGTATAACACTACAAAAGAGAAAAGCATTAGTTTTCCGTATATTGGCACTTCCAGTAAAAAATATTTTTACTTCTACAGGGGGAATATTATATGGAAAAGTATGTACAATCCCATCAGCTTTAAAAGGAATGATCAATTCAAATCCACTGTCATCCTTTGCCTGGATATAACAAATTAAGTCATCTGATTGATTATCTTCACAGTATGCTACTAAAGAAATAGCATCAGTAGCCATGTCTAATGGAAATAATTCAGGTGCACTCCGACCATAAAATTCATAAGATTCATACATTGCAAATTCTATGTGATCAGTAGCTTTAACCAATGTACTTGAATGAAAAAGTAGTGCCATTATCAGTAACATGGAAATTATTTTTGAGTTTTTCTTTTTCATTAGGTTTCCTCCTTTTTGTTAAATATTCCCATCTCCCTTATGATAGAAAAGACAAAACTACAAAATCCGTCTTTTATCAACAAAAATTCAAAAAATTACAAACGTCATTTGAACTATAATATGCTTTTTTACAAAAGTCAAGAAAAAATATTCGACATTTTTTGACAAATCTTGATTAAAAATACAAAAAGTATTGACTTTTTTTGTCAATTATTGTAAAATAGAAACTACTAATGTAATATAAAAGTGAGGTGTAGATATGATAAGAATATCAGATGCTGAAATAGAAGTAATGAAGATTATTTGGGAAGAAGGAGAAGTTACATCATTAGAAATTATAAATAAATTAAAAAATTTTAATTGGAATGATAATACAATCAGAACTCTCATTAATCGATTAATTGTAAAAAAAGCAGTTGGAATTTCCAAAAAAGAAGGAAAAACATATACGTATGTTCCGTTGATTAGGGAGAATGAATATAAAATTAAAAGAAGTAAGAATTTTATTAAACAATTTTATAATGGTTCTGTCCAAAATATGTTGCTAAATTTTGTGGAGTGTAATGAAATTTCTAGAAATGAATTACAATTTCTAATAGATAGAATTGATGAAAAGAAAGCTAAGAGGGGAGATTAATCATAGTGCAAAAGCTAATTGCATCTTTCTTTTATCAAATAGTTTATATGTCAATTATTGCGACAGTTATTGGTTTTGTCATTTTATTTTTGAGAAAAGTAACGCATAAAAGACTTTCTCCGAATTGTCATTATATTATTTGGTTAGTTTTTGTTATGGCATTGATTTGTCCAATTGCATTCCCAAGTAGAATTAGTATTTATAACTATTTTGATGTTGAGAAAGTAAAACAGAGTAGGAGACAAGTTTCAAGTAGTATATGGGATTATGGAAGTGAAGAATTTAAAAAGAATGAGATACAAAATTCGTTTAAAAGAGTTGATAGAAATATTAACAAAGTGTTTAAAGAATACTCAACTTACATCATTCCAGATATTTGGTTTGCTATTTTTCTGTTAAATTTAAGCAGAGTTATTTATGGTTATGTTGTTTTGCATCGCTTAACTGGAAATAAAGAATTAGCAGATGAGAGAATTATTAGAATATTAGAGCGATGTAAAAGGAAACTAAAAATTAAGAAAAATATTAAAGTGATAGAACAAAACTTGATAAAGACACCATCAACAATGGGTATATTTAATGTTAAAATTTTTCTGCCAGATGAAATTCTAATACTAAATGATATTTATATAACAGATATTTTAATGCATGAATTGTCACATTACAAGAGAAGAGATAATATTTTAAATGTGTTTATCATGATTGCAGAATGTATGCATTGGATTAATCCATTCATAGGTAGCTTTTTTAAAGTTTTGAAAAGTGATATTGAACTTGCAACAGATGAGATGGCAGTAAAATATTTGGAAGAAGATGAAAAATTAGAATATTGTAAAGTTATTTTAGAAGTTGCGCAAAGATGTAAATCAAAAGTAAAAGTGGTATTAGGATTAAGCGATGATATAAAAGTTCTGGAAAAAAGAGTTGATATGATATTGATGAAAGAAAAATTTGAAAAGTATTCCAAATCAATTATGCTATCGACTATTTCAATAGTATTATCTATGTGGTTAATATTATATCCAACTTCTTATGGAATATTTGATGTTCCTAGATTGTATGTTAAACTAACAGATGGAACCCAAATAGAGATAGGTAACAAGGAGGAAACAGAGATAAAAACCATAAAGATAGCCGAAACAGAAAACTTAAAGTTATTTACAAAAGGCAGACGTTGTGAAGATTTTGTAGCATATGAGAGAACAAACTTGACAAACCAGAAAAGTTATATACAAATCGTTAATATGAAATCTAGTAAAATTCGTCATTTTCAATTAGGAGAATATCTTTATAAATTTACACTCAAATATGGAAAAGACAAAAGTATAGAGTATGAAATAAAAATAATTGTGGAGTAAAGTAAAGGAATAAATGAGAAGAAGGTTAGTAATAAAAAGTTTAATAATTGCTTTTGTTATATTGTTGATTTTCGTGTTAAGTAAGGTATATCATTTTATGATTATAAATCATGTACTGGAAGCGATACAAGAATTTAAAAACGAAGAAAATAGAGCTTATTTGGTAGATATTAGGATGAATGAAAATATTGTTTTGCAAGAAGAAACATTGGTAAAACAAGAAATTGTTAAATATACCAATAGAAAAGATGGTTTAGATTTGAATTATCGATGGGAAGACTTTAAAACAAATGAAAATTATTTCATAAATGTAAACAGCAAAAGTATTTATGCAGATGATGAGGTCATTCAAAGCAAAAATATTTTACCTAATTTGCCAAATTTCATAGCATATACCTCTAATGAAGAAACAAAACTATCGAAGATTTTAAAAATCTATTATGTAATACCAACTAAATATGAGAATAAAAAATGTTATAAAATTGTTAGCAGAAATGAAGTTATAATCATTGATAAAGAGACTTATTTACCAGTTTATGCGTCTTTAGTAACGTTCGATAATAATAGTAATAAAATAGAAAAGACATATGAATTCAAAGTAGGAGAAGTAACAGATGAAAATGTTGCATTGCCAGATTTTGGTGATTATATAACTGCCCAATAATAAAAAGATAAAAGGGATGCTCTAAAAAGGGTATCCCTTATTTTATATACAAAAAACAAATATTACAATAGTATTACAATGATATTACATTTGTATAACATTACCCGAATTTGTTGAAAAAAATTTATTTTTGTAGTACAATGAAATAAAATGATATTTTGTAATATTATAAATTTTAATAGATATATTAGGAGGTTTTATTATGGCAATGAATCCGATGCAAAGAAGAGCAAGAAACTCATTTTTAATAGGTTTTTTAATTGCTTTAGTGATTATGGCATTAGTTGTTGTTATGCTTTTATATAGAATTCAAGGATTAAATAAAGATGTTAAAGAATTAAAAGCGTTACAAAAGGAAGTATATGTAGCAAGTGATTATATACAATCTGGTACGGAAGTTACACTAGATACCTTTAAAACAGATACAGTACAAACAAGTTTACCAGTAGAGGAGTTAATTACATCAGATGATTTTGAGTATATTGATGATAGAACAGGTGAGATTATTTTAAAATATGACTCAGATGGAAATCCAATGGAAAAGAAGATGATGGTAAAAACTAATATTCCAGCTGGAACAATTATCACCAAAGATATGCTAGAAGAACTAAATGACAAAACAACCGCGGACCAAAGAATGCAAGAATACAATATGATACTTCTTCCAACTTTATTAACAAATGGAGATTACATAGATATAAGATTACAATTACCAGAAGGGGAAGATTATATTGTAGTAAGCAAAAAGAAAGTTGTTTATACAGATGAAACAACGGTATGGTTAAAAATGAGTGAAGATGAAATTTTGACTTTAGGAAATGCAATTGTAGAAGCGTACACAATTGTAGGGTCGAAATTATATGCCACAACCTATACAGAAGCAGGTCGTCAAGAAGCAGCTCAGCCAACTTATGCTGTAAGCCAAGCAGTTATGAACTTAATCAACACAAACCCAAATGTTAGAACAGAAGCAAGAGAAGGTTTATGGGCAAGATATCGTGATCAAGAACAAGTAGAACAAAGAAACAATCACATTAACAAAGCGTTAGAACCATACTATGACAGCATGAAAGATTCTGTTGAAGCTGGTTTGCAAGAAGAAATTACAAAATTACAAGAAGCTAGACAAGAATATGTAGAGTCTTTAGGCGGTGTTGGTGTCGGTACAGAACAGTAAAATTTATGGAGGAACGAATGAAAAAATACGTATTTGTGGGGAGCTATGATAAAACAGATATGCTACTATATGTTGCGAAAATACTTACTATGATGGGCAAAAAAGTCTTATTAGTAGATACAACACTCTTAAAAAAAAGTAGATACATTGTGCCAACCATGATTCAAGAAAAACAATATATTACTACTTTTGAAGATATTGATGTGGCAATTGGTTTTGAAAATTTAGACACCATTCGTGAATATCAAGAAAAAACAATGGGAAAGGCATTAGAATATGATGTTGTATTGTTAGATATTGACAGAGCAATTGCGTATCAGAAATTTGGTATACAAAGTGAAGATAGACATTTTTTCGTAACATCGTTTGATGTATATCATTTAAAAAGAGGTGTTCAAGTTCTTGCGTATATCCATAAAAATGTCAAAGTGACAAAGATTTATTATACCAAGAATATGTTAGCTGAAGAAGATGATTATTTAAATTATTTAGCAAACGATTATAAAATCAATTGGGATAAAAAAACGATCATGTTTTTCCCATTTGAGACAGCAGATTTAAATGCTATTTTTGCCAATCAGCGAACAGGAAGGATATCATTTAAAGGATTAAGTAATGTATATATTGATTCAATCTTGTTTTTAGTAGAAGATATAAGTGGTGAAGGAAGTGGCAAAGTCAGAAAAGCATATAAAATGATAGATAATTAAAATGGGGGGATATAGAGTGGCTGTTGTAAGTTTTTGGAGTAAGAGTAAAAAAGAAACAGGTCAGACGTTATCAATTGTAGCATTAGCTACCTATATGTCTGTCGAACATAATTATAAAACATTAGTAATTGATGCAACCATAGACGATGACACCATTCCAAGATGTTTTTGGAATCCAGATATAAACAAAGCAATAAAAAAAGAATTGAACAAAGGCAAATTAGATATAGCCTCTGGAACAGAAGGTTTAATGAGTGCGATTGCAAGTAATAAAACAACACCAGAAATTATTTCAAATTATACGAGAGTTGTTTTTAAAAATCGATTAGATATTTTAGTGGGACTAAAAACAAAAAATTTATCAGACCACGAGAAAAATTTGCAATTGTATATGGAGTTAATCAAATCTGCTAATCAATACTATGATCTTGTGATTGTTGATTTATCAAAATCACTTGATAGGGTGACAACGCAAAAAATTTTACAAATGTCAGATGTCATTATCTATACAATGGCTCAGAATTTAAAACAAATAGATGAATATATAGAATGTAAAAATACAATACCAGAATTGTCCAAAAGAAATATCATTCCAATGTTAGGAAGTGCAAATAATTATTGTAAATATAATCCCAGAAATGTTGCTACCTATATAAAAGATAAAGAACTTGCTTATATTGCCTATAATAATACTTTTCTTGAGGCAGCAAGTGAAGCAAAAGTTGCAAATTTCTTTTTGAATACAAGAATTAACAAAAAAGTAATGGATAGAAATTCACAATTTTTAGAATCAGTAGCAAATCTATCTCAAAAAGTAATTCATAAATTTGAAGAAATAAAATATGGCAAAGTATCACATTCATAAGAATAAAAAGGGGGAACCTTTGTATGATTGCAAATATTATATTAATGTTTGTGGTAATAGTAATTGTATTTGTTACTATTGCGCATTTAATAAAAAAGAATAAAGAAGAAGTTGTTGATGAAGAAGTAGTAGTTGATGATAAAACTTATACATTAGAATTAATGATTAAATTTGTAAAAAGAAGATTGGACGAAATCACGAAAATCAACTTGTATGATATTGGTTTATCAGAAGAAGAGTTGAAAAGAAGAAAGAACAAAAAATACGAACTAAAAAAAGCTTTAAAAGGCTG
>CANBLA010000016.1 GCA_947369305.1 uncultured Clostridia bacterium | reverse complement strand
GAACATAAACTTTTTGAGCAAGAAAATGGTACCAATAGTTTAGATGTTTTGTCGAGTATGGGTGTTGATGCAAATGCCTATACTACTAATAATCATACTGCTTATCTTTTTGAAGATAACAATGGCAAATTTTTTGAAGCATTGGATGAATTTATGAATTATGTGCAAAATCCCTATTTTACAGACGAAAATGTAGAAAAAGAACGTGGTATCATTGAACAAGAAATTATGATGTATGATGATTATCCAGATTGGAAACTTTATATGAATGTTATGAAAGCCATGTATCATAAAAATCCAATTAATATCGATGTTGCAGGAACAAAGGAAACAATTGCTGAGATTACGAAGGAAAAGCTGTATGATGCGTATAACGCATTTTATCGACCAGACAAAATGGCAATTGTAGTTTGTGGTGATTTTGAGCCAGAAAAAGTGATTTCAGAAATTGAAAGAAGAATGACTTTGCAAAATACCAAAGAAACTGTGAAAAGAGTATATGAAGAGGAACCAGATGAGATTGTAAAAAGTAGAATAGAGGCTAAAATGAATATTAGCATGCCACTTTTTATGATAGGTTATAAAGATGTAAATTCTTGTGAAAATCAAATAAAAAAAGATTTAGCACTTGATATTATTTTTAATATTTTGATTGGAGACAGTACAGAATTATACCAAAGTTTATATGAAGAAGGTATTTTGCAGTCGGAGCCAACGTTTATTTATGAAAATAGTAAAACTTATTCACACGTAATAATTCAAGGACAAAGCCAGCAATATGATGAGGTGATTACAAAGTTGGAAGAGGGAATTGAAACGTTAAAGCAAAAGGGAATTGAAGATTGTGTTTTTGAACGAATTAAAAAGAAATTATATGGTGAATTTGTCAAAAGTTATAATGATGCAGGAAATCTTGCTACCAGTTTTGTACAAAATTACTTTCGAGGAATTAATCCATTGGATTATTTTGAGGAATTTAAAGGTTTAGATAAAGAGTATACGATGCAAATTTTAAATGAAGTGTTTCAAAAAGGCAAAAAGGTAGTTTCTATTGTAACAACTAAATAAAAAATGTATAAAATCGAGAAGGAGGAAAAATGGTTTACTTTCCAACTCTAAATTTATCTTTTAAAGTACATCCAGTTGCATTTGAGTTATTTGGAATTGATATCTATTATTATGCGATTTGTATTGTTGTAGGGATTGTTTTGGCACTAATTTTATGCTATCAATCAAAAGAGAAATTTGGAATTGATTTTGATTTTGTACTTGAAAGTCTGATGGTAGCTGTTTTTATAGGCATAATAGGCGCTAGGATTTATTATATTGCATTTAATTGGAAGAATCATGATTTATCATTAAATACGATACTTAACATAAGAAATGGCGGTTTAGCGATTTATGGAGGATTGCTTGCAGGTGGTTTTGTGCTTTTAAGAAAATGTCGAAAGTATAAAGTAAATCATTTGGATTTTCTGGACTATATTGTTCCTTTTGTGGCAATAGCACAATCGGTTGGCAGATGGGGGAATTTCTTTAATCAAGAAGCATATGGGAGTGAAACCACTAATATTCTTCGTATGGGAATTAATACACTTGAAGGTTATAAGGAAGTGCATCCTGCTTTTTTATATGAATCCATTGCTACTTTACTTATTTTTATGTTTTTAAAGAAAATGCAGAAAAACAGGAAGTTTAAAGGACAAATTTGCTATTTCTATCTATTTTTATATGCAGGAGTGAAAATGTTTATTGAAGGAATAAGAATGGATAGTTTAATGTTGGGAAATTTTAGAATTTCGCAGATTTTGTCAGTTGCGATTTTTGTAGTTTCTGGGATAATCCTGTTGAAAAAACGCAAAAAATATAGATATAAGTATTTCCAGAAAGTAAAATGCTGAAAAAAGTCTGCTAAAAAGTACGTTAAATGTTGTTTTTTTATTGACATTGACGAATAAATGTGGTATTTTGGAGTTAGAGTAAAAGAGAATTAAAAATTTTGTCGCTAAGTTAATATAATTTATAATTTTTTATATTACAATTTGCGAGGAAATTTCCTAATTCTAAAAAAAGGAGTGATGAGTGATGAGTCTAAATGATGAAATTTGTAAACTAAGAGAAAAGCTAAACAAAAGTCTAGAAGACGGAACACCATATGAAGAAACTTTAAGAATAAGTGTAGAATTGGATAAACTAATTGCTCAGTTTTATAATGAAAAAGAAGATACAAAACAAGATGAAAATAATTAATAGTAGGTTTATTGCCTACTATTTTTTCATATTTTTAATAAAACCGAATATCTTATAAGCAAAGGAGGGGAAAATGAAGGACAGAATTATAAGATATAGTTTTATTTGTTTAATTTTATTTGTTAGTATTATGCAATTTTCGATTGCCTCACAAGCTGAACAAGAATTGAGTAATGAAACGTTGGCTTGGGGATTTAGAAGAGGTGAAAATCATGAGCAAGCTGTGCTAGATAGTGAAAGTTTGAAAGTGATTGAGAAATTTAATCGGAATGGCTATGGGAAATCCAGAGAAAAAATATATTTATCTAACTTTTGATGCAGGTTATGAAGCTGGTTATACAGAAGAGCTTTTAAAAGTTCTAAAAGAAAACGATGTAACAGCAACTTTTTTTATAACAGCGCATTATGTGAATACAGCAACTGATTTGGTAAAACAGATGATTCAAAATGGAAATATTGTTGGGAATCATACGGTTAACCATAGCTGTTTACCGGGGCTTTCCGATGACGAAATCAAAGAAGAAATTATGAAATTGCATAATAGTGTTTATGAAGTGACTGGTTATGAGATGACGTATTTTAGACCACCAAGGGGAGAATTTAGTGAAAGAACAGCAAGTATTGTAGAATCGCTTGGTTATACAAGTGTATTGTGGTCAAATGCATACGATGATTGGGATCAGTCAAAACAAGGAAGAAGTGATTATGGAAAAAAGAAAGTATTAGATAATTTGCACAATGGAGCTATTATTTTGCTACACAGCACATCAGAAGATAATTTGACAATGATGGATAGTATGATAAAGGAAGCAAAAGAAATGGGATATGAGTTTAAATCGTTGGATGAATTTGAGAAGTAAAAACAAGAGAGCATTTTAAAAAATGCTCTCTTGTTTTTGCTTAAATGGAAGTTTTTTCACCAGAATCAATCATTTCATCAATTAATTTGGCAATTACTTTACGTTCATCATAAGGATACTTTATGCCGTTTTTTTCCAAATATAAATCATGTCCCAGTCCCGGAATGACAATTATGTCACCGGGTTTAGCGATGGAGATGGCATAACGAATCCCTTCGGTTCGATCAACAATAATTTTGTAGGGTTTTCCAGTCGGGATGATGCCGAACTTCGATTTCTTTAAGAATTTTTAATGGGTCTTCGGTACGAACTTGGTCAGACATAAGTATTGTAAAATCAGCCAAACGACCAGAAATTTCACCCATAATGGGTCTTTTGGTGGCATCTCTGTCACCACCAACGCCCCAAGCACAAATAACACGTCCTTTAGCATACGTATTGACAGCTGTTAAAATACTTTCCAAGCTAGATGGCGTATGCGCGTAATCGATCATGATTGTGAGTCCTAGTTTATTTGGAACAAGTTCACTTCTACCAAGAACTTTTAAATTTTTTAGTGCAGCACGGATTTCATCTGCTGTTACATCAAAATACGAGCAAGCAGTAATGGCGCCTAATGCGTTATAGATGCTGAATTTTCCCGGAATGGTTGCTTCAATTCTTTCTGTTTTGTCCTGATAGTTAATAGTAAAATCAATCGAAGAATCGGAGATAACAATGTCATTGGAATTGGCTTGAATATCAGATGGATTATCGATTCCGAAGGCTCTAATTGGTTTGTTTGGCAACAGATTTTTAATTGTTTGGACTTTTTCATCATCGTTGTTGATAACACTACATTTTGCCATTTTTAAAAGTTGTAATTTGCAATTAAAATAATCTTCCATATCAGGATGTTCTTTTGGACTGATGTGGTCTTCACTTAGATTTGTAAAAACACCAATATCAAATTCACACCCAGTTACACGTTCTAGTTTTGTAGCTTGAGAAGAGACTTCGATAATAGCAACATCGGTTTTTTGTTCTACCATTTGGTTTAAATATTTTTGAATTTCAATACTTTCGGGAGTTGTTCTGTCAGTATCTTCAATTTTTTTACCATTGATGTAAATAGCAATACTTCCAATTAATCCGCACGTTTAAACCGTGTGATTCTAAGATGGATTTTATCATAAAAGTAGTAGTGGTTTTACCTTTGGTTCCAGTAACACCAATTAATTTTAGTTTTTTGGAAGGATGCTCGTAAAATTCGCAAGCGATTTGAGCAAGTGCTTTTCTTGTATTTTGAACAGAAATTACAGGAATTTCACTACTAATATTTAAAGAATGGATATCTACATCTGGTTCAACAATAATGGCTTTTGCGCCGTTTTCAATTGCGGAAGGAATAAATTCGATACCATTTTTGGAAAAACCGTTAATTGCGACAAAAAGTCCTCCTTCTTTTATTTTTCGTGAGTCAGAATGAATATTTGTGATAGTTAGATCTAAATCGCCAAGTATGTCATTAACTTGGACGGAAGAGATGAGTTGATTTAATTTCATAGAAATGTTGTCCTTTCTTTTAGATTGAATTGATTATATAACAAGTTAAATGAGATGTAAAGTAAGGAAGAAAATTTCTTTGAAATTAGAAATAAAGGTAGAAAATAGTACTTTTTATAGAGAAAGAGCAGGGCTTTTATTTTCAGATAGCGCAACAAGTATTGACATTTTATGTAAAATATGATACAATAAAAAGAGGGAGAGTAAATAAAATGCCAAATTTAATAACTTTGACAGGACCATCTGGTTCACGGGAAAAGTGAAATTATGGAAATTATGATAAAAGTAAATCCGCAATGTAAAGTATTACCTAAGTTTACTACGCGTGCAAGAAGAAAAGATGATGATGAAAGTATTATAAATGTCAATCAAATTCCTGAAGAATGTGATTATATGTATGAGCAGTATGGAGAAAAATATGCCTTTTCTTCTCAAATGTTAATGCAGTGTTTACAAGAAGGAAGAATACCAGTACTGGTAGTTAATGATGCTGAAACAATCGAAAAATTGCAGAAGAAATTGGGTGTTAGTATGAAATCCTATTTTATACATAGGGAGAAACCAAGTCGAGAAAAATTAATAGAAATTTATAATAAAACAAGAGGAGAAGCTGATCCAGAAGTAATTGAAAGAAGATATCAAGTGGCTCAAGAAATATATTCGATGTATACAAATAAAATAGCTTTATTTGATAATATTATTTTAAATACAGCAGAAGGATTTGATGAAGTAACTAATATTGTAAGACAGCTATTTACTTCTTTTTCGACACAAAGAAGATTATCGAGTTTAGAGAGTAATAAAATTTTTGTAATTGCTGGTAATTCTGGTTCAGGAAAAGATATTTTACTAAGAAGAGCAAATCAAGTAGGTTGTTTGCAAATCCCTAAACATACCAATAGAAAGCCAAATCTTGAAGACGGGGAAGAAATGATATTTAATGGAGATTCAAGATATCATTTAGAAAGCTGTAAGTTACAATATGAAAATTTTGGAAATAAATATGGAATTGATACATTGCCAATTTGGAGAAACTTAATCATGACAAACAAACATCAAGTACTAGTATGTAGTGATATAGGAATCTTGCGTAGATTAAAAGCAGAGTTTAGTGAGTCGATTGTTTCAATTTATGTACATTCTGATATGAATGTACGAGAATATGTAAAAATGGAGCAACAAAAAGGAAGTAATATGGACTATATTAGAAGTAGACAAAATAAATATAATGAAGCTCATAAAAATTATGCACAAAACTTTACTGAATACGATAAATCTTTCATTTATGCAGAAAGTCAAAAAGAATTGATGATGCAATTTGCAGGGGTTTTAGGTTATTTTTGTGAAATGGTTAATGAGCAAAAGAGAGGAATAGCAAAAGGATGATGGAAAAAATTGATGTTTTAAATGAAAATGGGGATAAAACAGGTGAAGTTGTCTCAAGAGAAGAAGTACACAAATTGGGTTTATGGCATAAGTGTATACATGTATGGATTGTAAATGGAAAAGGGGAAATTCTATTACAAAAAAGAAGTGAGCAAAAACTCACACATCCGAATATGTGGACAACAGCAACGTCAGGTCATTTATCGGCTGGAGATACGAGCATTGAAGGCGCAATTCGAGAATTAAGTGAAGAAATTGGTCTGAAAGTAAAAGAAAATGAATTAGAATATTTGTTCACAGTAAAAGAAAGTGGAGTCAATGATAATCCGAAAAGACATATAATAGAAAATGAAATCACGGACGTGTATTTGATTGAAAGAAATGTTGATATTACAGAATTGAGATTGCAGGAAGAAGAAGTTTCAGAGATAAAATGGTTTTCTTATGAGAGTTTCGAAAAAATGGTTTTGGAAAATGATGAAACACTTGTATCACATAAAGAAATGCAATTTAAAATATTAGAAATTTTAAAAAATAAGTGCTAGAGTTTATTTAGTATGCGTAAAAAACGATAAAAACCTTTGATTTATTTTAATCAAAGGTTTTTGTGATAAATAAAATATAAAAATTCTACAAACTATCTTGTAAAAATAAAAAAAAATATATATAATGAATAACAAATTTACAAAAGGAGTAATAAATGAAACTACTGAAGAAAATAATATTTGTAATAATAGTTGTAATTATTGGAATTGCCACTTATTTTATAAAACAGGGATACGATTTATATAGAGAAGCAATTCATACAATGAGTATTGCAGAAAAGATTGCTGAAATTAAATCCAATGAAAATTACACGACGTATAAGGAATTGCCACAAGATTATATTAATGCTGTTATTGCTGTGGAAGATAAACGATTTTCAAAACACGATGGGGTTGATTTGATTAGTATCGGAAGAGCAATTTTAATTGATTTAAAAGAAATGAAGTTTAAAGAAGGCGGAAGCACAATTACTCAGCAACTTGCGAAAAATACTTATTTTACCCAAGAAAAGAAAGTTACTCGAAAAATCGCAGAAATTTTTATGGCAATTGATATTGAGGCGCAATGTTCGAAAGAAGAAATTTTTGAATTGTATGTGAATACTTCGTATTTTGGAGATGGCTATTATTGTGTAAAAGAAGCATCCGAAGGTTATTTTGATAAGTTGCCAAAGGATATGAATTTATATGAATGTACGTTGCTTGCAGGAATTCCAAATGCACCATCGGTATATGCACCAACGAAAAATCCAGAACTTGCCAGACAACGTCAAGGGCAAGTTGTTAGAAAAATGATTAGGCAGGGGTATTTAACTGAAGAAGAAGCAGGAAAAATTATCTTAGTGAATGAATAAATTTTAAGGTTATGCTATATGATGAATAAAGAGAGGAAAAGATATGTTAGATATTGTATGGATAATAATAGGTTTTATATTGCTTGTAAAAGGAGCAGATTATTTAGTTGATGGGGCAAGTAGTATAGCGAAACGATTTCATATTCCGGAGATTGTAATTCGGTCTTACGATTGTAGCAGTTGGAACTTCTATGCCAGAACTAGTTGTAAGTGTTACATCAGCATTAGAAGGACATTCTGATATTTCAGTAGGAAATATTATTGGTAGTAATATTGCCAATATGTTTTTGATTTTAGGTTTGTGTTCGATTATTAAACCACTTGAATTTAAAAAGCAAACGAGGTTAATTGAAAATCCTATTACTTTATTTGTAACTGTTCTTTTATTTGTTTTATGTAATAATGGTAATACAGAAAATGCTCATTTAATTACTAAAAATGAAGGAATTATTTTACTGATACTTTGTGTTTTCTATATTATTTACAATATTATTATGGCCAAAACAGGGGGAGAATTTGACTTACAAGATAGAGAAAATTCTACAGAAACAAAAACGTCAACCAATATCCTAAAAGCGATTTTTGATATTATTATAGGAATTGTTGGATTAAAATTAGGTGGCGATTTGGTTGTGAATTCTTGTGTGGCAATAGCAGGGTCATTTGGTATTAGTGAGGAATTGATTAGTTTGACAATTGTAGCAGTTAGCACTAGTTTGCCAGAATTAATCACATCGATTACTGCGACACGTAAGGGTGAAACAGATATGGCGATTGGTAATATTTTGGGGTCGCAAATATTTAATATTTTATTAATTATTGGGACGTCAGCATTTTTGTGCCCAATTAATTATGCGGTGAGTTATAATAAATATATGGTTGTTTTGATTTTGGGGACTATAATGCTAAGTTTATTTCCATTTGTGGGTGAAAAAAACAAAATGACACGTGGAAATGGTGTGCCATTTGTGTTTATTTATGCTTTGTATATGGTAAGTTTGGTCATGTTTAATGGATAGTTATTCAAAAAAATCATGTGAACTTTCCAAATCATTATTTTTATAGATACTTAAATTATTTTGCCTGTCCAAAGTTGCTAAAAAAACTTGGGCAGGTTTTTCAAAACCTTGTGAAACAAGTTGTTTTTGTAACCACATTTCATCATGACCAGAGGCTTGTAAATTTTCGTGCAAAATGTGTCCGTCAACGATTAGATTAACATCAATGCTAGCGGGTTCGGGTGTCATGTTAAAGTCAGCGGGTGTGGTAGGACGATTGATATTTTTTGGTAAAAAACTAATTTTGCCGTTTGTTTCTAAAATTGCTGTTTTAATTTCAGATAAATTAAAATACCCGTTTACTCTACATTGTACTAAGAATTCATTTAAGTCTAATTTTGCTGTTTTAAAATTCTTTCGATATAATTTTCCGTTGTCCAACAAAACTAAGGAATTGCCATAAATAAATCGTCGTGCTTTTAAAGATTTTTCACAAATTAAAGAAATAGCAATGGCAACAAGTGCATACACAATCATTGCAACGAGTGGTTGCATATAATCTGACTCCAAAGCAGTTGCCATTTCTGCCGCAATTGAACCAATTGTAATTCCAATTACATAATCAAACATACTAAGTTGTGAAATTTCCTTGTTTCCCATTAATTTTGCCAAAATAAACAACACGATTTCAGAAACAATGGATAAAATAATAACTTTTAAAATATCCTGCATAATAACCTCTTTTATTGTTTTTTTATTTTTGGTTTTGACACCAAAGATGCAATATAACCAAAGAAAATTGCTGCGGCAATTCCACCTGCGGCAGCTTTTGTTCCGCCAACAAAAGCACCAATTAACCCACTCGATTTTACTTCTTCAATGGCGCCTTTGGAAAGTAGATTTCCAAAACCAGTAAGTGGAACTGTTGCACCACAACCACCCCACTCGATTAAATATTTGTACCAACCTAAACCGCCTAAAATAGCGCCAATTGTTACATAAGCAACTAAGATACGAGCTGGTGTTAGTTTTGTTTTATCAATTAAAATTTGTCCAATGATGCATAAAATTCCACCTAAAATAAAGGCTTTTAAAACCATCATCCAATCCATAAATTTTCTCCTTTCTATTTTAATTTTTCGGTAAGTCTGATGGGAATTGTGCTTCAATTGCTACAGCATGGGCAATTCCGGGAATGCTTTCACCTTGTTGTGAACTGGTTGAGTTCATTAAGGCACCTGTTGGCATAAAGAGAATTTTTTGATATTTTTTCTCTTTGAACATATGCGAAATATAGCCACAAAATACACTGGCGCTACAGCCACAACCAGAACCACCTGCATGGGTATCTTGCTTATCTTGATCAAAAATTAAGACGCCACAATCGTTGTAGTTGGCTTTGATGTTGTAGCCTTTTGATTCCATTAAGTCAATTAAAATATCTTTTCCGATGTGACCTAAATCACCAGTAAAGATAGCATCATAATAGCTTGGTTTTCTTCCTGTGTCTTTAAAGTGACAAAGCAATGTATCTTGCGCTGCTCCTGCCATGGCGGCTCCCATGTTGTTGGCATCTTTAATGCCCATGTCAACAATTTTGCCGGGCGTAATGGCTGTAATATATGGACCGTCTCCTGTTTTTGAAAGAACAGCACTACCAGAGCCAGTTACTGTCCATTGACTGGATGGCGCACGCTGATTACCAAGCTCTAGCGGAAAACGAAATTGTTTTTCGGCGCTACAAAAATGACTGGAAGCTGCACAAATGACGTTGCAAGCAAAATCTCCATCAATGCTCATAGAACCTAATGTTAAGGCTTCGCCAAAAGTGGAACAAGCACCGAAAATTCCGAAAAAGGGAATATTAGATTCGCGTAATCCAAAAGAAGATGAGATGCATTGATTTAGTAAATCACCAGCAAAACAAAAGTCCAATTCACTAGATGCTATTTTGGATTTGGCAATTGCCATATTAACTGTTTCTTTGATGATTTTGCTTTCTGCTTTTTCCCAGCTGTTTTCGCCCCAAAATTCATCTTCTAAACATTGGTCGAAATACGGATTTAGGGGACCGTCTTTTTCTTTAGGACCAACAATGCAGGCGGTTGATAAAATATTAACAGGTGTTGTCATAACATAACTTTGATTTCCTATTTTTTTCATACGATATTTTCCTTTCCTAAAATTTATGCTAACTCATAGGATGCTTAAATTAATGTAATGGATTGTGTATTAAATATAATGTAAATAATTCCAATAATAATACTGCTGGAAATTCCATAGACTAAAACCGGTCCAGCAACAGTAAACATTTTAGCACCAACACCTGTAACGTAACCTTCTGATTTGTATTCCATAGCAGGAGATACAACTGAATTGGCAAATCCTGTGATGGGTACTAAAGAACCAGCACCAGCAAATTTTCCAATTTTATTGAAAATGTTAAGTGCGGTTAAAAAGGCACTGATAAAAATTAAAATAATGGAAACAATTGTATAAGAAATTGTTTCATCAATGCCACGTGTTTTGCAAATTTCAAATATGATTTGACCAATAGCACAGATAAGTCCGCCCAACCCAAAAGGCATTAAAACAGTTTTTTAAGATGGGAGAATTAGGAGTTTTTTGGTCAACATATTGCTGGTATTCCTCTTTACTATTAATTTGTTTCATAAACGTTCCTTTCTTTTTATAAGTTTTTACATATTATCTGTGTCATCATTAGGGGCAGATTGGAATGGTTCGATTCTAAATGAAATGTCTAAATCTACCATATATTCAACAATTTTATTTCCTGTGATGCTAGCGCGTTGCTCTAATACGATTACATTAGTTAAATTGGTAATGGTTTTGGAAGCTTCGTCAATGGTCTTGACAATGGCATCTTTCCAAGAAATATTTGAATAACCTGTGACTTTTATGTGTTTTTCTGAATTCATAATTTCCTCCTTGTGAATTATTTTATGGTTATAGATTTTCCAAAAAAAGTATAAATATACATTAATTTAAAATTTTAGTAGGATGTATTAATTTTTAAATCTTGGGAAAAATAGAATTATTTAAAGCATACGGAAATAAAAGGTTTGTTTGAAATAAGACAAAATGTTACAAAAATATTACAAAAATGTTATATTTGTATTACATTTTGCAATTCTATTGACTTTTCGTAAATTTATAGATATATATAGAATATAGTGTAAACGAATTCGAAGGAGAAAAAAATGCAAAGCAGTTTAGGGATTTATATAGAAGAAAATATAATTAAATATGCAAAATTGCAAAAAGATAGAGACGATATAAAAGTCGAAGCTTACAATGTTGCATTTTATGACAATGACTTGATTAGCACTTTGAATAGAATTATTAGTGAGACTTATAGTTATAAAGTTCCCATTAGTGTTAATATATCGGATGAACTTTATAGTACTTTTGAAGTATCAAGCTTGTTAAGTAAAAAGGATGTCAAGAAGGCAATACAACTTGAATATGAAATGATGTGTAGTGAAAAAGGCTATAATAAATCTTCAATAGAACACAAATATGTGTTGGTTGATACAAAAGAAAATCCAGAAAAAAATAAAGCTTTAACTGTGATTGCAAATAAAAATGAAATTGCAAAAAGAAAAAGTTTGTTTGAAGGAAAGAAAGTGGCAACGATGACACCAATTTCAACTAGTATAGCAAATTTAGTTGAAATTGATGGAAGACAAAATATTGTGATTGTAAATATTGAGTCAAAAACAAAAATAACAACAATTATTGATGGACAACTTTATCAGATTGATACCTTAGAAGAAGGAATGAAAGAAGTTCTTGATAATATTAATAAAGTAGAAAATTCTTTTGCAAAAGCGTATGATGTTTGTAGAAACATGTCTGTTTATACGCAAAATTCGTCAGAATTGTATGCTGATACGAGTGAATATATGGACATGGTTACAACCACGTTGTCGAAAATTGCAACAGAAACAAGAAGTATTATTAGTGGGTTCTTTTCTAATATTGATAAAGTGTATATTACAGGTTTAGGGACTTGTATTAATAATATTGATTTGTTTTTCCAAGAATATATTACATCTTCAAAATGTGAAGTATTAAAACCATATTTTGTGAATACAGGATTGATGCAAATGCCAATTAAAGAGTATATTGAAGTGAATTCTGCAATTGCTTTGGCATTGGAAGGTTTAGGAATTGGAAATAAGGAAATTAATTTTGTGAAAACAGCAGGTGGGAACGGCGGTTCTGTTTTAACAGCAGAAGTTAGCTTGGATTCGATGAAGGACTATTTTACTAACTTGGGAACTAATATTAAAAATGATTTTACAGCGCCATTGCAAAGTTCAGATAAATTATTGATAAGAGGGATTTTTGCTTGTGTAATTGCATCTGTTTTGTTTGTGGGATTTAGTTCTGTTATTACAAAACAGATCGATAAAAAGATGACAGAAGTTTCGCAAGCTTCACAGAAAGCCAAAGTCGAATTAGCTAAAATCGATTCTGATATTCAAATGATTTCGACAAGAAGTAATACGTATCAAAGATTAATTGATGAACTTACCAATACGGAGCCAGATACAGAACAAACAACAGAAAGTGGTCAAAGAGTAATTGGAAAAGATTCGATTCCTAATTTATTAAATAGAGTTATGTTTGTAATACCTAAGAAAGTAAAATTAACTTCTATAGAAAATACTTCGTCAAATCATATTGTCATAAAAGCTGAGGCTGAGAAATATGAACAACTAGGCTATTTCAAAGCGGTTCTTACAACCAATGGAATTTTGCAAAATGTAAAATCAACACCTGGACAAAAAAATGGTTCTGTTGTTGAAGTAACGATAGAAGGAGATTTGCCATGACAAGAAAAATAGCATTATCAATTGTTTTAATAGTATTGTTGTTTGGTTGTTATGAATTATTTTTTGGGGAACAACCATTCATTAGAGAAAAAATTTCAAGTATTCGTGAATTAGAAAGTTCAAGTAAAAGATTGGAAACGGCATCTTTGGAGTTGGAAAGAAATTCAACAACTGACTTTGAAAATAAAAAAGCACAATTAAAAAAAGTAATTCAAACTTACAATGATACAAAAGAAGAATATGAACAAATTATTCCACCGAGTGTGGAAAATCCAACAGAACCAATTGTTGGAAGTGAATTGAAAGATATTTATGATGTCGCCTTTTTGTGGACAATCCTTGGAAATTACGCAACTGAAGAGGGAATTGATTTGAAATTTGATATTATTAAAAATTTTACATCGGCAAATTCTATCAATAATACATCTAGTAATTATATTGTATGCGATTTGAAATTTGTGATTACTGGGCAATATATCAATTTAACAGATTTTATTTATGATATAGAAGATGATGATCGATTAAATTTCGAAATCAATGATTTCACAATGAAGAAAAATGAAGATAAGTTGCAAGTTACTCTAAATGTTAGAGACATTAAAGTAAATGCAAGTAGCCTAAGTGAACTAAATAGTACAACGACATCAAAGGCAGAAGACGAAGGTGAAATTATGAATACAAC
>CANBLA010000015.1 GCA_947369305.1 uncultured Clostridia bacterium | reverse complement strand
TTTTCGAGTGATTCCGCGTGATTTGAAAATTTATTTTGTGGATGTAGGACAACGGTGATTGTTGTGTGATAAAAAGTCCAATGGGTAAAAATATAATAATAGATGGGGGAAATAATCGAGATTATGATTATGGAGAAAATGTTGTGGTTCCTTATTTGTTAGATCGAAAAATTACAAAAATTGATTTTTTGATGGTTTCGCATTTTGATTCTGACCACTGTCGGACGGCTTGTTTGCAGTGTTGGAGAATTTGAAAGTGGAGAATATTATCATTGGAAAGCAAGATAGCGAATATGACAATTGCAAAGAATTTCTGGAACTTGCAAAATCTAAAAAAGTAAAGGTAATTTCGGTCAAGGCAGGTGATTTTGTAAAAATTGATAAGTATTCGTGTTTTCAAATTTTATGGCCAGATGTAGACAAAATGATTGCAGATAATGGAATCAATAATAATTCGATTTTGGCAAAATTGGTTTATGGCGATTTTAGCATGTTATTTACTGGTGATATTGAAGAAAAAGCGGAGAAGGAAATTTTGGAAAAGTATAAAAATACAGATGTTTTAAATTGTGATATTTTAAAAGTAGCTCATCATGGGTCAAAATCGTCTTCTATTCAAGAAATGTTGGAAAAAAACACACCGAAAGTTGCAGTTATTGGGGTTGGAGAAAATAAATATGGACATCCCAATGTAGATGTGATTTCGAGATTAGAAAGTTTGCGGAGGTAGAGTCTTTAGAACAGATGAGAATGGGGAAATTACGATAAAGACAAATGGTAGAAATATGAAGGTTGAAAAAATGTTAGATTAAAAAGAGAATATTTAATGGTGGAAGAAAATGGACAGTATTTGCTAATTTTAACAATTTTTCGCAAACTATTTGCAAATTCACATAAAATATGATATAATTAAAATATATTGTGATGTTTTAATATGATTTCATCTAGAAAATTTATTAATTAAAGAAGGAGGACGAATATATGAACAAAACAGCAGAGATGAAAATCAATGTTTCTGGAGGACGGATTGAGGTAGGAATTATGCTCAATGGCGAGACTAAAATCTTAGAGGAAAGTGTGGTGGCTCCACTAATAGTGCCAGAGAAGAAAATCCTGCTTCCACGAAGCGAGTTTGAACGGCATATTGATCCGTTGGCGTTTCAGCTGGATGCCGATTGGCTAAAATATGAGCCAAGGACGCTCAGACAGAAGCAAACAAAGAATCTGTTTTTGAATGCCAGAGCGAAGGGCAGGTTGCATGCCTTTACTTGCATGGCAATTGATCCATCTTTGGATCCAGTTACAGGAGAAGTGGTGTATCAGCCAGGATTACCGCCTGCGGTAGGAAAATCCTACAACGATTGGGTAACTATCTTCAAAAATTATGCACCCGAGCGGAACAGCAGAGTGCTAACAATAACAGAGGGCGTATGTAAAAATTTGGAATTGATCAAGCGCCTTGTAACTTGGAAAAAGCATTCTGTTGAAGCGGCGTGGGATGCGGTATGTGACCATTCATCAGAACTTGGGCATTTTGACGATTCCGATAATATTCAAAACGGCTTCGAACCAACGGGAAGCCGAGAAGTTTGTGGTTTCTATGATCTTGGCAATGCCTATAAAATACTTGCAGAAGATCCATGGGAGGAAGCTGGTGGCTTTTGGGATGCTGGTGGTTTCTTCAATGGCGAAAGTTCCTACTGTTCACTTGCTTACCTACTTCACGAGATCGATGTAGTTGAGAATAACGTGTACGGTCTTGGTGTGCTTGCGCTTGATTAGTAGTACTCCACTATACTTTCAGAAACGGGATGGAACTTGCTATTAGCAGGTTCCATCTTTAAAAAGTCAACATATTATTGTGACAAGTGAAACTGTGATTGACATTAAAAATGGACAAATATTTAAATTTAGAATTAATCGAAAAATAAAGAGGGCTGTTTTAAAAACGGCCTCTTTTAAATTAATGAAATACGAGAATTACATAAAAGTAATACTCGTACATTTATATATTAGCGGTAACAGAAAATTTACAAGGTTTATAGGACGGTAAAATAAGGATTAAAGTAAATCGTGATGGAGAAATTAAAGTTCAAAAGTATATCAATTAATCCTTAGAAAGTATCAGGTCAATTAGTTCTTGAGCGGCAAGGGTATTGATGGTGGACTTATTTGTTACAATTCCGCAAATGTCTAGTTGGTATTTTCTCAATAATTGGTATTTGGTATAAATCATTGTTTTGTAATTCTGATTTTGTAAATTCCTTTGTGATATACGAAATTCCCATTCCAATTTTTGCAAAGTCTTTTACTAAGCTATAACTTACAATATCAAATTGAGGTTGGAAGTCAATTTGATTTTCTTCCATCAGTGAATTTAGAAATGCTCTTGTGTTAGATGGCTCCTTTTGTGTAATAATTGGATAATTTGCGATTAAATCTTTTAAAGAAATTGCTTTTGGAATTTGGGTTTTATATTCTAAATTCCCGAGCAAAACAATCATGAAGTTTAGCACAAGGAATTACCTGTAAATTATGATCCAGTTTCATGGGAAGATTAACAACCAAAAAATCAAGACTTCCTTTTTTTAATAAAGATAGCATTGTATTGGTTAAGTGATTGGTAATAGAAATATCAATTTTTGGATGTGCTTTATGAAATTTTTCTATATACGGCAGTAAATAATATTTAGTAACCGTAGTACTTGCGCCAATTCTAAGAAGCCCTGTTTCTAAATGATTAAGTGCAGTAAGTTTATGCTCGCCATTCATAAAACTTTCAACACCACTTTTAACAAATTCAAAAAATATTTTTCCGTTTTCTGTTAAACAAACGCCTTTGGGTGTTCGATAAAGAAGCATCATATCTAATTCTTGTTCTAATTTTTGGATGCATTTTGTTATTGCTGGTTGTGAAATATGTAGAAAGTTAGCAGCTTTACTAATGCTTCCGATAGATTGTTACATAATAAAAAGTTTTATAGTATTCAAAATTAATGTTCATATTAATATAACCTCCAATTATAATAAATATTACTAATATGTATTTGAATTATATCATTTTCGGATATATAATGCAAGTATCAAATCGAAAGGAGTGAAAGATATGCGGATAGATAATTATTTATCAGTATGGATGTTTCAATTAAATATGACATTAGATTGCAATAGTATCGATGAATATTTAATCGAAACAGATAGTATTGGTGAACAATTTAAGAAAGCATTTGAAATGATGCAAAGTAAGCAATCAGATATTGTCTTGTTTCCTGAAATGGCTTATATTAGTAGGTTTGAGGAAACCTATAAAGAATTTTCGAAGCAAAGTAGAATCATTGTTGCAGGAAGTTATTATAAGGATGGTATCAATAAAACTGTAGTTTTTCAAAATGGAGAGAAATATGAAATTCCAAAAGGGTATGTTTCTGGAGCAGAACCAATGGCAAGAAAAATTGTTTATAGGGAGCCAGAGGAATTTTTAGAAGCAGAACTTGACAAGCACGAGTTTACAATAAAAGGAAAAAAGATTTATATTTTTAATTGTATGGAGTATTATCATCTTGCTCATTATATAGCAAGAGGGGCAAGATATAAAGAAAACCTTTTCGGAATTTTTACAATTTGTTCCAATTCGAATACGCATGTTTTTGAAGAAGAAACAATGGTAACGCATAATCATAATGAATCTATTTATACCTTTATGCTTAACTGTGTAAGTACTTATAAAGGAGATGATTATGCAGATGGGCAAAGTTACATTTATGGTCCTATTTCCATACATGAGAAAGAGTGGCTGGAGAAAGAAGGAGTAAATACAAAAAGAAACCTAACGCATGTTTTATCTTTGTCACAAACAAGGGCGCAGTGCGTTTATGGAGAGTTTATTGTTCCAGAAAGCCTAAGTAGGTTTGGAAGGAGCGATAACTATATCAACAATCCAAGGAATGTAGTGGTAAGCAATTTATAAAAAGGAGGAACATACTATGAACAAAAAAATTATCATTACCTCAGGACCTACCAATGAAAGAATTGACTCGGTGATGAAAATCACGAATATGTCAACTGGTGCACTTGGCTGTGTCTTTGCAGAAACTTTTTTGGAAGAAAGAGCAGAAGAAATTGAAAAAATCTTTTTCATCTCTACGAAAATGTCACGTAAACCTCGTGTGGATAGTCCAAAGATAGAATATGTTACAATTGAGTCAACGCAGGACTTAATAGAGGCTTTGCAGAAAATTTTTCGTGAAAATAAAATTGATATTGTGATTCATTCTGCTGCGGTAGGCGATTATGCGGGCAAGTATTCTATAAGAGCAGAGGAACTTGTGGATGAGATTTGGGATACAATTCAAAGTAATCCAGTAGAGGCAATAAGCAAACAAAGGCTTATGGAAATCTTCGAAAATCCACGTGTTATCGCAGACAACAGCGGAAAAATGTCGTCCTATGAGCCACATCTGATGACAATGTACAGCCTTACACCAAAAGTAATAGGCATGATTAAGAAATTAGATGCCAATGTGAAACTGGTTGGATTTAAGTTACTCGATGGTGTGAGTAAAGAAGAATTGTTAAAAGTAGCCACAAGATTGCGCGAAAAAAATCAAGCAGATTTTATTGTTGCCAACGATTTATCCAAAATTGGAGGCGGAAAACATTGGGCGATGGTGGTTGACAAAGATGGTGTGGTATGTGAATGCCAGACTAAGAAAGAGATTGCTGCATCCATTCAAGATTTAATGTTTTAAATACTATCAATAGAGACATAGCTTTTTATGTCTCTATTTTTATGGAAAAAAGTATAAGTGATGGAAAAATATAATGTGTTTATTTTAGGATTAAAGTCCTTGTTTTTAATTCCAGATTATGCTAAAATATAAGTCATAAAAGATGTAGGGAGAAACCATGCAAAATTTAAAAATATTTTATGAAGATAATCACATACTTGTAGTGCAAAAGCCTAATAATATACCGTCTCAGGCAGATAAAACTGGTGATGAAGATATGTTAACAATCTTAAAATCTTATTTGAAGGAAAAATATAATAAACCCGGAGAGGCATACTTAGGTCTAGTTCATCGCTTAGATAGACCAACTGGTGGTATTATGGTATTTGCTCGAACTTCAAAAGCTGCCTCACGTTTAAGTGAGCAAATTCGAACAAAGCAAATTCAGAAAAAATATTTAGCAACTTGTAATGGAAAATTAGAAAAAGAAAAAGATACTTGGTGTGATTTTTTATTAAAAACCGAGAAAAACAATACAAGTAAAGTTGTACCTGAAGGAACGAAAAATTCCAAAGAAGCAATTTTAGATTATGAAGTTGTCCAATACAATGAAAAAACAGATTTATCTATCGTAAAAGTTAATTTACACACAGGAAGACATCACCAAATCCGTGTCCAATTTGCTTCACGTGGACATGGTTTATATGGCGACCAAAAATATGGCACACGTGGCAAACGGAAAACAATTAAGACTTTGGGCTTATTATTTAAGCTTTACTCATCCAGTCACAAAACAAAAAATGGAATTTGAAGATATTCCTGAGATTTTTTAAATGATTTGTCATAAATTTTTAATTCTTGAATAAATAGTAATAAATGCTATTTTTAAAGGAGGAAATTTATGAAGAAATTTTTAATTGGAATTTTAATTATTGGGACAAGCATTAGTATTGCAGTTTTAATTAGTTTGTTATATAATTTTATCACAGTATTACAAACATTAGGTGGAGGATAAATTTTATTTTCCACCAGTTTTAGAAAGGAAGTAAAGGTGGAAATTGCAAGAAATTGGAAAGATTATGAAATATTAGATATGGCAAGTGGCGAAAAGTTAGAAAGTTGGAAAAATATTACGTTAGTTCGCCCAGATCCACAAATTATTTGGAAAGAAAAAACATTTCCTGAATTATGGAAAATGGCAGATGCACACTATCATCGAAGTAATTCTGGCGGAGGTGGTTGGAAATTTACTAAAAAAATTCCACCCAATTGGCAAATTCACTATAAAAATTTAACATTTAATATTAAGCCAATGGGTTTTAAACATACAGGACTTTTTCCAGAGCAAGCAGTCAATTGGGATTGGATGATGGCGAAAATTAAACAAGAAAATTGTCCCATTAAAGTTCTGAATTTATTTGCCTATACAGGGCGGTGCAACGGTTGCTTGTTTATCAGCTGGTGCATCTGTTTGTCATGTAGACAGCTCAAAAGGAATGACTGATTGGGCGAAAGAAAACGTAAAATCTTCTGGATTAAGTGATAAACCAGTTCGATTTTTAATTGATGATGTAGTCAAATTTGTCCAAAGAGAAATCAGACGTGGAAACAAATATGATGCCATTATCATGGATCCACCATCTTATGGAAGGGGGAAAAACGGTGAAGTTTGGCAATTTGAAAACAAAATTGCAGATTTAGTAGAATTGTGTGAAAAAGTTTTATCAGATAATCCATTATTTTTCTTAATTAATTCATATACAACTGGGATTTCTAGCAAAGTTTTAGAAAATATTTTACGTCTAAAACTGAAAAGAAGAACAGGAAAAATCACATCTGGAGAAGTAGGCCTTCCCATGAAAAACTCAGAATTAGTGTTGCCTTGTGGTATTTTTGCAAAATGGGAAAAATAAAAACAGTTGAAGACTCTTGTAATTTATGTGAATTTGTGGTATAATATATGAGTTGACACATTAATTTAGGATTGATAGGAGGAATCATGACAGAAATAATGGGAAAAAAACCAAGAGGTGTAAATGCTATGAGAAAACAGAGAATGGCGATATGTATGTATCGCAAAATTTCTGGGGAAGGTTGCAAAGGTTGTTCGTTTTGTGGAGTGGAAAACCTTTGTATTCAGCCGGCCAGAGCAAATACGGCATATGAAGTGATCTCCCATTAAGTTTGTAAGAATTGTACTGATTATAACGGTAATTAAAGTTAAATCAGTACAGTTTTTCTTTTTTTAAATCTTGACTTTATAACAAACATTTTATATAATTCAAAAAGTGGTAAAAAGGAGGAGAAAATGAGTTTTATAGAAGATATCAAAAATAGAGCAAAATTAAACTTAAAAACAATTGTATTACCAGAAGCCTCTGATAAAAGAATTATTGAAGCAACATCGATTGCTTTAAAGGAAGAATATGCTAACATTATTCTTTTGGGAGATGAAAATAAGATTAATGCGATAGCCAAAGAAAATCATTTTGATATTTCCAAAGCGACGATTATCAATCCTAAAACATCTGAAAAACACGACGAATATGCCAATCTTTTCTATGAACTACGAAAACATAAAGGTATGACAATCGAAAAAGCAAAGGAATTAATTTCAAATGAAGTTTATTTTGGCATGATGATGGTCAAGCAAAATGAAGCAGATGGGCTAGTATCAGGTGCCATTCATTCAACTTCAGATACACTTCGTCCAGCACTTCAAATCTTAAAAACAGCACCAAATACAAGACTTGTATCTGCTTTTTTTGTAATGGTTGTGCCCAATTGTCAATATGGTCAAGACGGAATATTTGTCTTTAGTGATTGTGGCTTAAATGAAAATCCAGAAGCACATGAATTAGCAGAAATTGCAAAGTCTTCTAGTGAAAGTTTTGAACAATTGGTGGGAACACAAGCAAAGATTGGAATGCTTTCCTATTCGACTTATGGAAGTGCCAAATCGGAATTAACGCAAAAAGTAATTGATGCCACCAATATTATAAAAGAAAAATATCCTGATTTAAAGGTAGATGGAGAATTCCAGCTAGATAGTGCGATTGTACCAGAAGTTGCAAAGTCAAAAGCGCCAGAAAGTGAAGTCGCTGGAACGTGTAATACTTTGATATTCCCAGATTTAGACTCTGGAAATATTGGCTATAAATTAACACAAAGATTGGCAAATGCAGAGGCATATGGACCACTTTGCCAAGGAATAGCAAAGCCTGTTAATGATTTGTCAAGAGGGTGTTCAGCTAAAGATGTAGCTGGAGTAATTGCGATTACTTGTGTGCAGGCCGGAAAATAATAAAAAGGAGAAGATTTATGAAAATTTTGGTTTTGAATTGTGGAAGTAGTTCTTTGAAATATCAGTTAATGGATATGGAAAAGGAAGAAGTAATTACAAAAGGAACGTATGAAAGAATTGGACAGGATAACTCTTTTGTAACAATTAAGCAAAATGGAGAAAAGATTAGAATTGAGCATCCAGTAGAAAATCATGATTTAGCTTTGAAATTTGTAATGGAGGATTTGCTTACTGGTGAACAGTATGGTGTGATTCATGATTTGAACGAGATTGATGCAGTTGGACATCGTTTGGTTCATGGAGGAGAAAAATTTAGTAGTTCTGTACTAATTACGGATGAAGTAATTGAGCAAATTAAAGAATGTATTCCACTTGCACCACTTCATAATCCAGCCTGTTTATTGGGAATTGAGGCATGTCAAAAACAAATGAAAGATACCCCAATGGTGGCTGTTTTTGATACTGCATTTCATCAAACGATGCCAAAAGAAAATTATATTTATCCACTTCCTTATGAATATTATGAAAAATATAAAATTCGTAAATATGGATTCCATGGAACAAGCCATAAATTTGTATCCAGAAGAGTTGCTGAAGTTATAGAAAGAAATATTGAAAATTTGAAAATTGTAACTTGTCATTTAGGGCAAGGGGCTTCTCTTTGCGCTGTTGATGGTGGAAAATCTGTTAATACAAGTATGGGATTGACACCCCTAGGGGGTATCGCCATGTGTGCAAGATGTGGTGATATGGATCCTTCGATTGTTGGATATTTGATGGATACTTTGGGTAAATCAAAAGAGGAAATTAACAATATTTTAAACAAAGAATCGGGTGTACTTGGTATTTCTGGTATTAGTCCTGACTTTAGAGATGTGGAAATGGCTAAAGCAGAAGGTAACGAAAGAGCAACTTTGGCAATTGACTTTTATAACCATACAGTAGCGGAATATATTGCACGTTATGCTGTTTCGATGCAAGGAATCGATGTAATTGTATTTACAGCTGGGATTGGTGAAAATCAAATCAATATCCGAAAAGGAATTTGTGAAAAATTAAGATTCATGGGTGTTGAGATTGATGAAAAGGCAAATAATTGTCGAGGGGAAGAAGTTGAGATTTCAACAGAAAACTCAAAAATAAAAGTTTTTGTTATTCCAACGGATGAAGAATTGATGATTGCACGCGATACGAAGGAAATTGTTGAAAAATATTTGGATTAATTTTGAATAAATGTAAAATTTGCGAAAAGCAAGCTCTCTTTTGGTAAGAGCTTTTAAAACCTTGAATTACCTTTTAATGGAATGTGTAATTTGAGGTTTTTTCGTTTTAGAATAAAAATTAGATTGTGGCCAATAATAAAATTATGAATCAAATTATCATGATAAGAAAAGAAAATAAATTACATAAAAAATTTTTTAAGCTCCAATTCATTATTTCTGTTTTGGTTCTAATTTTTTTAGGTTTGTATTGTGCAAAAAAATGGAAAGATGAACAGGAAATTCAAAAAGTGTCGCAAGTTGTTAATCAAGCATTTGAGTTAGAGACAGTATATCAAACTCAAAGAACGACGAAAGCTCAGCAAATAAATCAAAATAGATACTTCGGAAAGATTATCATTCCTAAAATTAATCTGGATTATAGTGTATTTAATGAATGTAATGATGAATTATTAAAAATTTTGCCATGTAAATTTTATGGAGTTGATTTTCATGAGAAAGGGAATATTTGTATTGCAGGACATAATTATAATGATAGTCGTTTTTTCAGCAAATTAGATAACTTAAATAAAGGAGATAGTATATATTTGAGCGATTTGAATGGAAAAAATTATCAATATGTTGTATATGATAAATATAAAGTTCAAGCAAACGATTTTTCCTGTTTAAAAGCAATAAAAAAATATGATTTAACCCTTATTACATGTGACAACACAAATGGTAAACGATTAATTGTACGAGCAAGTAAAACTTAAAAAACATAAAATTAAAGGTTGAAAAATAAACCATCTCATGATACAATACCATTAATTGAATAACGAGGAGGAAGATATGAGTAGTATTTTATTAAAAAATGGAACTGTCATTGATTATGCAAGTAAAACAGAAGAAAAATTAGATGTTTTAATAGAGAATAACAAAATCCAAAAGATTGAAAAGAGGATGGATACACAAGCTGATAAAATCATTGATTGTGAAGGTTTGTATATTATGCCGGGAATGATTGATATGCATTGCCATTTAAGAGAGCCAGGAGGAGAGCATAAAGAAACTATTGAGACTGGCTCGAAAAGTGCTGTAAAGGGCGGATTTACAACTATTTGTCCAATGCCTAATACCAATCCAACACCAGACAATCCAGAAGTTTTGAAAAGAATTATTGATGAAGCAAAACGAGTAAATTTATGTAATATACTTCCATATTCTAGTGTCACGAAAGGCGAAAAAGGAGAAGAATTAGTTGATATGCCAGCTCAATTGGAAGCAGGGGCAATTGCCTTTTCTGATGATGGCATTCCCCTTACTAATTCATTACATATGAGAAATGCAGTGATAGAAGCAGATAAATTAGGTACTTTTGTGTCATCTCATTGTGAAGACAAATTTGTAGGAGCAGGGGCGATAAATAGCGGAAAAGTAGCAGAAGAACTTGGTGTACAAGGTGTCTATCCAGAGGCAGAAGAAATTATGGCAGCACGTGAAATTGTAATTGCAAGTACGAATAATAGCCATGCTCATATTTGTCACATTAGCACAAAAGGAACAGTAGCTTTGGTAAGAGATGCAAAGGCAAGAGGAGTTAAAGTAACTTGCGAAACTTGTCCACATTATTATAGTTTTACAGTCGAAGAAGTAAAAACTTCAGGTAGTAATGCAAAAATGAATCCTCCATTACGAGAAGAAGAGGATAGACAAGCTATTATCGAGGCTCTAAAAGATGGCACAATTGATAATATTATTACAGACCATGCACCACATGCCAAAGAAGAAAAAGCCAAAGGTTTGGCAACTGCACCGAACGGAATTATTGGATTTGAAACAGCTTTGGCAACAACGATTACAAATCTTGTAGTAACAGGATATATTTCTTATTTGGATATGGTAAGATTGATGTCTTATAATCCAGCGAAAATTTTAAAAATTGACCGTGGAGAAATAAAAGAAGGAGCTATTGCTGATTTAACAATTTTTGATCCAAATGAAGTATATACATATGAAGAAAAAAGCATCGTTTCGAAATCAAAAAATACACCTTGGATTGGTAAAAAATTGCAGGGAAAAGTGCAATATACAATTGTATCGGGTGATGTGAAATATGACGTGAATGATACGGAAATTGCATAATAGAAAATGAAAGTTTAAGCATATTAACGTTTTTTGGAAAAAAGCAAGATAATTTGAAATATTGTTTTGAAAATAATTGAAATTTTAAAGAAAATATGATATAAAAATAGATAATGTAAAAAAGAGAGGAAAAAACAATGAATGCAATTGATGAATTAATTGAAAAAATCAAACAAACCAATAATCCAACCGTTATAGGACTTGACCCAAGATATGACATGTTACCAAACTGCATCAAACAAGCCTATAGTGGAAGCATAGAAAAAATTTGTGAAGGAATTTTAGTTTATAACAAAGCCATAATAGACAGTGTTTGTGATATTATTCCAGCTGTAAAACCCCAAATGGCGTTTTATGAAGCTTTTGGACTTGATGGAATAAAATGTTTCCAAGAAACTTGTCAATATGCTAAACAAAAAAACATGGTTGTCATTGTCGACGCCAAAAGAGGTGACATTGGGTCAACAGCGGAAAGTTATTCCAATGCTTATATTGGAAAGACCAAAGTAGAAGATAAATTATATGGACTAGATTATATTGACTTTATCACCGTCAATGCTTATTTTGGGACAGACTGTGTTAAGCCATTTATTGAAGACTGCAAAAAATATAACAAAGGAATTTTCATTTTAGTCAAAACCTCTAATCCATCTTCAGGAGAATTACAAGATTTAAAACTAGAAAACGGGAAAACCATTTATGAAACCATGGGCAATTTAGTAGAAGATTGGGGAACTCAGTTAATTGGAGAAAACGGTTATAGTAGTATTGCGGCTGTTGTTGGAGCAACCTATCCAGAACAATTGAAAACGCTTCGAGAGCAAATGCCACACACATTTTTCCTAATACCCGGTTATGGTGCACAAGGAGGAAAAGCTGGGGACATTGCCTTAGGTTTCGATAAAAATGGTTTAGGCGGAATTATCAATGCTTCCAGAAGCCTAATGTGTGCGTACAAATCTGACCGTTGGAAAGACCAATTTTCAGACGAAGAATTTGCTAAAGCCACACGCGCAGAAGCAATCCGCATGCGCGATGAACTAAACGGAGCGATTCAAAAATAGGAGGAAAAAGATGATTCAAGGTAAAGATTACATCGGCGTTGGCTGTGGAGCAGTTATTTTAAATGAGAAAAATGAATTGTTATTGCAACTGAGAAACAAAGCTCCAGAAAAAGAATATTGGTCTATTCCGGGTGGCAAGCTAGAATTGTTTGAAACCTTTGAAGAGGCTGTCAAAAGAGAAGTGAAAGAAGAAATTGGAGTGGAAGTACGTGTTGTTGATTTGTTGGGAATTTGCGATCATATCATAAAAAACGAAGAAAGACATTGGGTTTCACCAAGCTTTTTGTGCAAAATTGTAGCCGGTGAGCCACAAATTATGGAACCAGCCAAACATCTTGATATGCAATGGTTTTCGCTTGATCATTTGCCAGACAAAATTACCATTACAACCCAAGAGGCTGTCAAAAACTATCAAAAATACAAACTAAAAAATTAAGGAAGAAACCATGGAAAAGTTAAAGAAAAATTGGCCGATAGCATTACTTCTAATCGCTATCGCGTTTTGTATGTTAACCTTAAATATTTCTACCCTACTTAGCCCAGACGATTATAGCTATGCCCGCGTTGTAGCAGGAGACGATCTAAAAATTACCTCTTTTTCAGAAATTGGAAGAGCTACAAACTATTTATACACAAGCTGGACAGGTCGCATCATACCACATCTATTAATCGGAATTTTCATGACCACCAGCACAATATTTTTCAAAATCATCAACACCATACTATTTTTAGTACTCCTACACTACATTGCTAAATTCATAACACGTAAAACTTCCTATTTATCGCTCATTTTAGCCTTTGGATTTTACGTCTATGGCAAAATGTTTGGCGAAAAGTTTGCTTGGATTAGCGGAAGTTTAAATTATTTATGGACAAGTACAGCACTAATCATCTATTTATACAACTTTTATGGCTATTTTGTGGAAAACCATCCCCTAAAAAAATGGCAGAAAATTTTATTGGCAATCGCTGGACTTTTGATTGGATTTTCCCATGAAGTCATGGCATTTGTCGGTGGGTCTTTTTTAGGAATTGTATTTTTAGCACAAATCAAAAAAGTCTGGAAATCTACAAAATCAGATAAAATCTTTTTCTTAAGTAGTATTTTGCTTTTCGCAATCGGAAGTATCCTTACTATCATAGCGCCCGGAAACCTTGCCAGAAGCACATTAGATGTAAACGAAAATGGTTCGCCACTAGCTTGTTTAGGAAATTACAAAGATATTAAAATACAACTTATAATAACCGCAATTTCAATGATTGCAGTTGGAATTTTAAAACAAAGAGAATTAATCAAAAAACAAATCATATATTTTATTATACCATGCATCATTGCAACAATGCCATTTGCCATAATGGGCTATTTTACACCAAGATGCTTTGTGCCATATGAAGCATTAATTCTTATTATTGCAACTACTAACGTAAATTTTTTAGTCCAACATTTTGCAAAATATAAAAAAACAATCCTTGGAATTTCCATACTAGCAACCATGATAGTTTTTGCTAGAATGCTTCCAACTACGTATTCCGATATTCGCTATATTTTGCCCTACAAAATAAAAGTAACAGCACAATTGGAAGAAGCCAGAAAAAATGGAGATAAAGATATCATTGTAAGCAAGTTTTTATTTATGGACAAAATTCGCAGAGAAGATTTAATCAACATTGATAATTTCTTTATTGAAACATCAAGCAGTAGTGTAGTCAATACGTATTTATCGCTGTATTATGGCTTTGACTGCGTG
>CANBLA010000014.1 GCA_947369305.1 uncultured Clostridia bacterium | reverse complement strand
TAAAATACCAACTACTTGAGCCAGTATACCAATTCCAACCACCACGTCCAAGTAAATCTTTATTCGTATAAATATCAGCTTCCATGACATATGGTTCTAGTTTGAATTTTTTAGCCTCTTCTTTAGTTTTAGAATGTTCAATTGGATTTATCATTTCTGCAAATTCCACAGCTTTATCACCAAATCCAAGCAATGCTTCTGCAATAATCAACCAACAACTAGCATGCGTATATTGCCCTCCATTTTCACGAATTCCTGCTGGATATGCTTTAATATAACCGGGATTTATGCTTGCATTTTCAAAAGCTGGCTCAAACAATTTGATAATTTTATTTTCTCGATCCACTAAATAATTCTCAGCTTCTTCCATGGAAATAAATTTTTTATCATTATCACCTGCGTTCGAAATGACTGACCAACTTTGTACCAAACTATCAATTCTACATTCTTCACTACTCATACTTCCAATTTCGTATCCTTCGTCATTGATAGCTCGTTTAAACCATCTTCCGTCCCAACCTATAGTATTTAGGTTTTTCTTTAATTCTTCTTTTAAATTTGTATATTTTGTCACCAAATCTGGACGTTTTCGTTCTTCGCAAAGAGGAATAAATCGATTTAAAATATCATATAAGAAAAATCCAAGCCAGATGCTTTGTCCTTTTCCTTTGCTTCCTAGATTACTAAATCCATCATTCCAATCGCCAATTCCAATTTTTGGAAATGGCTCAATTCCTTTTGAAATTATGAGTTCGATAGAACGAATGCAGTGATTAAAAACATCTTCCTTTATATCACTTTCGTAGAATATATCATATTTTTCAAGCTCTCCTTCTTTTAGCAAATCACCTTTTATATAAGGAACTTGTTCGTCTAAAATTTCCTTTGAATTGGTAAATTCAATATATTCCAAAACACCATAAACAAGCCATAAATAATCATCTGAAAATTGCGTTCGAATTCCTTTTTTTGTTTCTAAATGCCACCAATGCAAAACATCTCCTTCGATAAATTGATGCCTACTACAATTCAAAATTTGTTCTCTTAAAAAGGAACTATCAATAAATTTCATACCAAAGCAATCTTGTAACTGGTCTCGAAAGCCAAATGCTCCACCAGATTGATGATAACCACTTCGCGCATATAATCTACTAACAATGGTTTGATATACAAGCCATCCATTCATTAAAAAATTTAGAGATTCTGATGGTGTTTTTACATTAACAACATTTAAAATATTGTTCCATTTTGATTTAACATTTTCAAGTTTTACTTCAACATCAAATTCTTTATTATATTTTTGGACAACTTCATTTATTTTTGAAATGCTGTTTTCTTGTCCAATTAAAATTGAAAATTTCTTATCTTCAAATTTTCCGATTTCTAAGTTTATCTCAAAACCAATGCATGAATTTCTGCCAAGTCCAGATTGATTATCTAATGTTTTGTATAAACTGTCTGGTTCTTCGATTGTACCATTTCCGAAAAAATCATCTTTGTCACCTGTAAAACTTCTTATTGTCTCATTGCTACTAACATACATGATTTTATCTTTGAAATCATCACTAGCAAACACATTTTTAACCAGCAAAATATTTTCCTTTTTCTCCACTTTGATATTTCCATTACTAAAATATTCGTCTTCGCCTAAAACTGGTTTTATATAAACTACTAATTTTAATTTCCTATCTTCTCCCATAATATTTTTGATTCTGAAATTTAGAACTTTTACGTTTTCTTCATTCGGCACAAAAACATCAACCGTTTGAATGAAATTATCATTGCTATTTTCAAAGCTTGAGTATCCAAATCCATGGCGCACATAATAGTAGTTGGAACTTGGATTGACATTTGAATTAAGTGTCCAAGTCCTGCCGTTTTCTTCATCTTTTAGATAATAAATTTCGGATGGAAAATCGTATACGGTATTGTTATTCCAAGCAGTTAATCGGTTCAAACGGCTATTTTTATACCAAGTATAACCACCCAATCCGTCTGTTACAATGGTTCCAAAAAATTTATTAGCTAAAACATTGCTCCAAACAGATGGTAATTTGTTTTCTGCATTTTTATAGATGACATATTCTTTTCCATTATTTGTAAAGCCACCAAATCCATTATCTAAAAGTAATTCTTCTTTTTTAAGTGGTAGAATTTCCTCTTCCTCTTTAGTTACTTTATCTTTGGTTACTTCGTTTTTCTTTTTCTTACTTTTCTCTTTTAATTCTTTTAAAAATGTTGATAAGTCTCCATTTTTACAATCCATTACAACACGTGCTTTGAATTCAATTGCTTCTAAATCTTCTGTAACAACATCTTTTTGATTTAGGATAAAAATTCCGCCAGAAGTATTTTTTAAATATTGCAATTGCCTTTCGGAGATTACCGTATTAATACTGTCTTCTACAAATCGCTCATAAACATTTTTTTCATTGTTTAAAATAACTAAATCTATTAAAATATTTTTCATTCGATAATATTCAAATGCTCGAATAACATCTTCTAAAGCGTAAATTTCCTCAAATTTTGCTATTTTTAAAACTAAAATTGGTAAGTCTCCAGATATTCCATATTTCCATAAACTGTTAATTGAATATTCTGATTTTGTGCTTTTTTTATTAATAGAATTTACTTGTAAAATATAATTTAATAATTCGCTATACAAGTATAATTTGTTTGCTTTTATTTGCAAATATTTATTTTGCTCTTCGCTTCTGACTTTAGCAATATTTAAAATTTTATCAATTTCTTCTTTGCCTTTTACTTTCTGAATCAACTCTTTCACTTCTTGTTTGGTTTCTCCTGCAGTAATGATTAAATCGACAGTTGCTTGCGTTTGTGGGGATAATTTGACGGTTCTTTTCATAACAATAATTGGTGAAACTACTTGGGCAATTGTTTTTGAAAATATTGGTTGATTTTTTATCATTTGTGGCATTCCATAATTTTCCCTACCTTGATATTTTTCTTCATCAATTTCGTATTCAAAATTCACAATTTGTTCACTTTCTGTGTATAACGTTGTTGCCAAATGCACACTTTCTTTTAAGTCACGCGATTTTCTTTGCACAAATATAGTTTCTTCTTCTTCCTCAAATTTCAAAAATAATTTATTAAAGGCAGGATGTGCATATTCTGAAATCTTTTCTGAAAGCACTGGTTCAAACTCACAAATTACCTCTAAAACTTCTTCACTATTTCCCAAATTTTCAATTTCAACTTTTCTAATTTCAATACATTTGTCAGGGTCTAATGTTACAGTAACTTCGAAGTTGATGTTTGCATCTTTTCCAATAAATCTAACGTTATCCGGTGCAAAAATTACTTTTTCGCATTCGTTTAGCTTTATAATCTTTTTGGTTTTGGTGTTTCTTAAATAAAAGAAAATTCCTTTTTTTAATTCTGAAGTTTCTTTATAATTATTAATCATCTTGCCTTTGTAACTACTAACACCCTCACCGCAATCATTAATCATAATATTGTAGTTTGGGTTAGCCATAACATTTATATTTTTCCATCTTTGATTTGGTTTTTCAATAATTTTTTCTATATATCCGCTGTCTCCTGGAATTTTATTTTTCGAAATTTTTTCTTTTTTCTCTTTTGTAATAATCATTTTTACTGGCATTTTTTCTTGGAGTAGAACATTGACTGATTCAATTTCTGGATTTTGGCTAAACCTTTTTTCCAAAATATTTTGATTTAAACAATTATTAATGGAAAGCAAAATTAAACCTTGATGATGTGCCATATAAGTTTTTACAACTTCATGCGTTGTACCTTTTTTTAAGCGACTGCTCGTATAATCAATTGCTTCATAAAATCCATACTTTCCGTTTAGCTCCTTCTTTTTCTAAATACTTTAGATTTTTAATTCCTTCTTCTGTAGCATCGTATAACGACAAAAATGTGCTATAGGGAGATACAACTATATCTTCTTCCAAACCTCTTTTTAGTCCAAGCCAAGGAATTCCAAAAGCTTTGTATTGGTAATTTCTTTGTAAGTCTCTTAAGTTAAATGCAGATTCTGAAATTCCCCAAGGAATACCTAATTTTTTTGCATATTCAATCTGACTTAAAACAGCAAATTTACTAGCTTCATCTAATAAACTTCCTTCATATCTTTTTAAATTAATATTAGGCATTAAATATTCAAATGCAGTTCCTGTCCATGAAATCAAACCTTTGTAACCTTTTAAGGTTGTTAGGGTTCGGCTTAAATTATTCCAAACCTTGCTTGGAACATCACCTTTTGCAATAGCAACTAAACTTGCTTGTCTGGCTTCAGAGGCTAAAAAATCATAATAAGAATCTGTTAATTCATTATCTTCCAAATTAAATCCAATGGACATTAGTTTGTTTTCTGGACTATATAATTTAGAAAAATCAGTATTATTAATTAGATCTGTAATATTTTGTATTAGGTTATCTAGTTCAGATGTATGATTATTTTCTATTAAAAATTGTTTTACAATATATAAATAACCAATTAAATTTCCACTATCTACTGTTGAAACATAACGTGGAATAAGTGGTTCTAGTGTTTTGGTGTTATACCAATTGTATAAATGTCCATTCCATTTTGCTAAAATGTTAATGGTCTCAATAATTTTTTGAATATAGTTAATAGCTTCTTTTGCTGTTATATAACTTAAATCAGAAGCGGAAACAACTGCTAATAGTTCAAGACCAATATTGGTTGAGGATGTTCTTGCAACGGTTTTGATTTTTCTGTCTTCTTGGTAATTGTCGGTCATTAAAAAATGATTTTCTTCGTTGATGTGATCTTTAAAAAATTGCCACGTACATTTTCCAATTTCGTTTAGATATTTTGTATTTTCTTGACTAATTTCTGTTTCTTGATCATTATCTAAACTAATATACCATGCAAAAATTGGTGCAATTATCCACAAAATTCCTAATGTCAAAGAAATTGGATTTCCAAAAAATAAAATTAAAATGCCAAGTAATACATTGACTTTCATTTGAAAAAAGTGAGAGGTCAAATCTGTTTTTGAATTTCTGTCAGCATCTTCTGCAGTAGTCCATTCTAGCAATTTTGTTTTGGTTTTCATGCGGTACAAACTTCTACAAATGGCATCCAAATTTTGGAACATTTCGTATGGCAAAAATAAGATATTGAGTATAATTCTAATCATACTAATTGTACTATTTTTCATATCTTTTGAAAACTTTTTATACGCATATACAGCACCTTCAACATTGCTTTCTTTAAAAACAATATAATTAACAGCATCTATAATATACGAAATAATAACTGATAAAAGCGAAATTAATATGATTCCAATTCCTAATCTTACATTTAAAATATACAAAAAATTTCCTACAATAATTCCTACAAAAGCCAATATATTTAATAAACTTCGTCGTAAATTATCCCCTATTTTAAATTTTGAAATTTCGTTTAATCGATTACTTTTGAGCCATTTAATAATTTGCCAGTCACCTCGTGTCCAACGGTGATTTCTTAAAATATAAGGAATATAACGCAGAGGATAGCCATCGAGTAACATGACATCTGTTAAAAGTCCACAACGCAAAAAATTTCCCTCTAATAAATCGTGACTAAGCACTGTATTTTCACTAATTTCACCATCTAAAATTTGGTTATAAACTGCAACATCATAAATACCTTTTCCTGTAAAAATTCCTTCTTCAAAATAATCTTGATAAATATCTGAAATGGCATTTGTATAAAAATCAATTCCACCTTGAATACTAAATAATTCAATAAATTTACTCTTTTTGGCCAAATCCAAATCAAGACCGATTCTCGGTTGCATAATTCCATAACCATCAACAACACGGTTATCTTCTATTACAGGAATATTGAGTATATGACTCATAGCACCAATTAACTTTTGAGCCGTTTCTAATCCTAAATTTGTGTCACTATCTAGTGTTATAATATATTTTATTTCTGGTAAACAATCTTTTTGTTTTTCAATGGTATTAACTAGAAAATTATCTTTGATTTTACCTTTGATGTATTGATTAAAAGTTACTAAAAGTCCACGTTTTCTTTCCCATCCAATATACGACTTTTCACAAGCATTCCAAACTCTTTTTCGATATAAAAAGTGAAATTTTTTAAACCCAAAACTGCTATATTTTCTATTTAATTCTTCTACATATTTTTGTCCATAAGTCATTACATTTTTGTCAAAATTTCTCGTTTCTGCTTGCTCTTCTGTGCAATCACCAAGCAAAGCAAAATATAAATTTTCCGATTGATTGGCTAAATAATAGACTTCTAGTTTCTGAAGCATTTCTTTAACTTTTTCTTCAGATTTTAGTATCGTAGGAATAACGACAAATGTTGCTTGCTCTTCTGGAATTCCCTCCTCATAACTAATTTTCGGAATTCTGGTTGGTTTTTTAATTTTTCCTAAGATGTAGTTTAAAATTCTTAAGAAAATTTCTGAAATTGGAATATATAAAATAATCCAAAGTAATATGCTAAAAACGAGCATATTATACTGCAAGGAAACTCTAGTACAAATTAAAAAATCCAAATACATTGGAATAGCAATATTGCTCGCCACATACAATCGACTTTTTGTTTTTTTAGACATAACCATACAATTTTTCATTTCTAAAGATTTCTTTAGTTCTGCTATACCATCATCAATTAAATAGTATCCAACATGAGCTTTCTTTTTTTCGATAATATTGTTACAATTTTCATATCGTTTGCATAATTCAATAATTTTTTCGCAAATATAAATCTCAGAAATTTTGCTTTTCTTCGAAATTTCTTCAATTTTTCCACGATAATATGATTTACTATCTTGATCCATTTGTGAATAAATGCCTGCTGGATCCATTCTTAAAATTTCTTCCGAAACATTGATATAACTAAATAACTCTGAAAAACTAATTCGATTTACTGCTTTAATACTTGTTATACAATTCCCAATTTTTATTTTCAGATTAGCAATATATAAATGCTCTTTTTGTACCACATCAGAAAGGGTAACACCTAATTTTAAAACTTCTTTTTCAAGCACATTCTGGTATTCAATTGCTTTTTTACCATACACTTTCAACTTGTATGACATATATTCTATAAATGGATATTTTAGCTCACTATCACTAAAAACTCTAACATTTGAAATATTTTTAAATGTTCTTTCATTTCCAACCTTTCCATCAATTACTCTTTCTATAATACTTTCGACTTTGTATTTTTGCATTTGTGAAGAATATATTTTTTCACAAACTTCACGAATATGAGAAATCATAGAAATTTTAAAAAATGTACCAATATTACAAATTTCATCCATACTCAAAAATTTCTTCTTTTGGTAAGCTTTCAAAGATAAGTCAATCACATCACTATCAATTTTACAATCTGTATAAGCAACAATTTCTTCAGCCAAAACATAACTTCTTGCAAAACCTTCAAAACGCCCATTGGATAGCCCAATCATAGACTTGTACTTTTTTAAGGGCATTTCTTTTTCAATGGATTTAACCGTTTCTTCAATAATATAAAAGTTATCTAAAAGCCATTCGCCTGCTGAATGAACTTTGATGCCAAGCTTAATGTGTTTGTCTAGTAGTCGATAGGTTTCCAAAATGAATTTATAATCTTCTTTAACTGCTGGTACTGGATAGGTTTCTTTGTTTGACGAAGTTCGTATATTATGTTCTGCCGCAATTTTTTCAATATAACTACTTAACTGATTCCTATCTAGTAAAGTTCCTCGAATGTTTAGGCTTTTATACTTTTTCATAAAATTCTCCTTAGTCTATTTTTGGTTATTTTTTGTAGATAAGGGAATTTTTATACATAAAAAAACCGTAAAAAGCGATTTTTACAGTTTTTGTTTTATTCTAATATATTGTCTGGTAATGCTTTACCAAAACTTTCTTCAGACTTGCTTGGATTTTGACTTATTTTTTTAGCCATTTGTATTGCCTTTTTATTAAATTCTTCTGTATCTTCTCCATAATGTTCTAAAGCAAATGGATTACCTAAAACTCGTTGATTTCTTCCTTCTGTTTCGTGCTCTCTCTGTAATAGCTGTTCAATTTCTCCTTTAATCAGTGTACCTTCTATATGAATTCCTTCATCATGAATTTCTTGTATAGAAACCAAAAGGTTCCTACTAACTTGATTTAACAAATCACTTAACCCCGTAATTTGTAAAGGTGTTAATCTAATTGTTTTGTGTTTTTGAAACTCACGATTAATTTGTTCAATCGCTTCTTTGACATAATCCATATAATTTCTATTGTTTTCGTTTTTATTTTTAGTATAATTTTTCTTATCATTTACTCTTTCTCTATTATTTTCACCTACATGTTTTAACCCATCATAATAATTTCCTTCTTGTTGATACAATGCTTCTAAATCGGTCATAGCATCAGTAGCTAACTGCCTTAATTCGTCATCATTAAACGTGTTAACTTGACTTTTTAGATGATTTAAAATATTACATATCTCACCAAAAAATCTAGGCAATAAAGGGTATTTTCTTACTCTTATTTCACTTTCTATCTCGCTCATGATACTATCTATATATTGTTGTAGTTTATTAGTTCTATCTGCTCTTAGAAGTCCACTTTTTCTATTAATGTTATTTGTAACTTCTTTGATTAATTCTTTGGTATTTTCCATGCTTTTCCCCCTTTATATTATAGTTATATTAATATTATACCATATTTTACATAATTTGTCAACATGCCAATAAACTTCATATCTCTTTTAATTTTTATCATATTTTGCTTACTTTTTTCATATATTTACATTGGTGATTTTATGATTTTATTAAATAAAAAAAGGATAGCTTTTATTCTATCTTGCACAATTATTTCTACTCTGTTTTTTAATTTTACAAACATTCCATATGCCACAATTGAAACATCTTCTACACCTGTTTCTAATCATGTTGTGATTTTAGATGCAGGTCACGGAGCTCCCGATCGGAGGTGCAGAAAGTAGTGACGGAGTATATGAATCGAATATTAATTTATCTATTGTTGAAAAATTACAAAAATTATTAGAAGCTTCTTCTTGTACCGTTATTTTGACACGCTCTGACGAAAATGGAATTTATGAATTAGATGCAGATACCATCCGCAAAAAGAAAATTTCTGATATGAAAAATCGCGTTGAAATTGGAAATAACTCAAATGCAGAAATTTTTGTTTCCATTCACTTAAACAAAATTCCTAGTTCAAAATATAGTGGCTGGCAAACATTTTATCAGCCAGATAATGAGCAAAGTTTAAAATTAGCAAATACTATTCAAGATAATTTAAATTACTCTATTCAGCGAGAGAATAATCGTGTACCTGAAAAAGTACCCAATATTTACTTAACAAAAAATCTTGAAATTCCCTTTACTATTGTAGAATGCGGATTTTTGTCAAATTCGAATGAATGTGCATTGTTGCAAACAGAAAACTACCAAGAAATTTTGGCTTGGGGAATTTATACCGGGATCATGGATTATTTTAAATAGAATTTTGGTTAAAATTTTAGGTAATTATCTACTTTTATTAAGGACGGAAAACTTTCGTGTAACCGTCCTAGAAAACTAAAGATAAATGTTTTTATAAATCTTTATAATGAACCATGTATGTTTTTATTTTGCTCGTATCATTTTCATCAATTTCAAATATTCTCCCACCTCTTAATGCATCCGTTCCATAAGGACGATATCCAGCACATGCATCTAAACACATTTTTATTCCGCAAAAATCTCCTTCAAAACAATCATTATGACTATGTCCACAGGCAATACATTTTATATCATTTCTTTGTAATATGGTTGAAAAAATTCCAGAATTGAACATTCCTATTTTCATCACTTCTTCCATGCTACCGTTTAGCATTTGTATATTGTGGATTTTCTACTATATATTGAAATTCCCATGGTGGAATATGCATAAACAAAATTCCATTTATTTTTTTATTGAAATATTCTTCTATCTCCTTTGAGCTTTTCCAATACCACATTAATTGTTCAAAATGTAAAATATCCCATTGACCTGATATAGGTGGTTTTTTTATTTTATTCATATTTTTATCGATCACCAAATTTGTATTTTCTATTAAATTATTTGTATCTAATCCCCAAATAGTAAAAGCAATTTCATTTTTGTTTGAATGTTTAATGGGTAAAACAAAATTAGTAGTTCCATATATGTCTTCTGTATGCTTTGAGATACCATATTCATATTCTTCATATATTTTTGCTTTTTGAATATTAATTCTCTTTATATTTTTCTTAACTATTATAAAAAAAAGAAAGTGTCTAGCTAAACACTTTCCATCTCTTCTATCTATATATATGACATTCCAAATTTCTTCTCCCAAAACTCAAACATTCTGACATCGAGTCCATCCAAATATCTAAATGATTGTTGGTAATAGCTCCTCCAGTATCTTGAACAACAAACCAACCTCCATTTGGTTTATTAGCAAAATATGGAATATAAATGACTGTTCCTGCTGGATAACCTCTTCCCGCTGCAACGGTGTGCCATGATGAAGCTGTTGCTCCACTTGCCGTCCTTGTATTTCCTCCACAAGATGCTGCACAATATGCTGATGTATTTAAAGTAACAACCGTTGGGGCCTTGCCTTCAACACTAGCTGATATTGCATCACTTGAAGCTCTACTTCCACTTGATCTAGAAGTAATTTTGGTTGATATTTGAATAATTTTTTCAACTGGCTCTTTTATCATTACTTCTGAAAGCATTTGTCTTTCGATTTCCACATCATCTTGCATTTTTACTTTATATTTTACTTCTTTTAAACCATTTTCTCCTTCTTGCAATACTCTGTTTGTTGTGTCTGCTCCAGAAGAAGAAACGTCCTTAGTAATTGTTTCAAATGGTATTTCGATTTGTTCTGTAACAATTTTTTCTGTTACTGTTACGTAATTTCCTAGAATTTCTTCTGTAGAAATGCTCTCAACCTCTTCTGCAATAATCTTTTTCTCAGCTGTGACTTTGCTAATGGTAATTGTTCTTGTTAAGTCAATTGTCGCATCTAAATTTGGATGCACTTGTTCATCTGTACCCAATATCATATGATTTTCTTCCAATATCTCTGAAACGACTGTTTTTGAAGTCATTACCGTCGTTTCACAATCATCTGCAAATACAATTTTAACCGAATTTACGTCTGATTTTGCAGCAATTACACCAATGGCAAAGATACCGACAAATATAATACTCACGAAAGCAATTTTACGAATTATCCTAATTGATAATTTGTCATCTGTTTTCATAAATTTGTCCCTCCTTTTAAGTGACATTGTTATTATATCTTTAAATTAAAATTTTGTCAATAAATTTTCCAAATCACCTCACTTAAAATTTTTCTCTTAAAGCTTTTCCACTTTAAATTTTTAAAAGTAGCTTTGTATATAATATGTACAATCTTTTGTTTTTATGCTTTTTTATTTAATCTAACATATTCTTACATTAAAAATAATTAAAAAAGAGTAGACATTCCTACTCTTTTGACTTTTTTCTTCGATTAATTACATATGCACTTCCCATTATGGATTTTGCCCTATGTTTCACTTGCGCACCAACTTCTCCAATTTCTAGTGTCGATTTAAATATGAGTGGATCGACCTCAACTACTGCCACAGAAATCGTCGTCATTGGAAATTGTTCTAAAATTCCCCTTCTATTTTCAATTTCAACATAACCTCTTGAAATATCTCTTTGATTGTAAAATTTCTCTACTCCAGTATCAAATTCTATAATAATTTCTTGGCAAATTTTATCATAATCTGTTTTGTCAATAATAGCTACAAAATCATCTCCACCAATATGCCCTATAAAATTATTGTTACTTTCTATATTATGTGCATATTTTGAAATAACTCTAGCCGTAAATTTTATAATCTCATCCCCATTAGAAAAGCCATATACATCATTATAAGCTTTAAAATTATCCAAATCTACATACAAAATAGCAAAAATTTCGTTGTTTAGCAAACGTTTTTTCATTTCTGCTTGAATTTGAACATTTCCTGGAAGTCCAGTAAGTGGACTAATTTTTCGATTTGTATATAATAAATCAATTATATTTTTTACAGTATAAAACAAATATTGCTCATCAATTGGCTTTTTTATATAATATTGCACAGATGTTTTTAAAACCTCTATTCTATGCATTTTATCTGTATTAGAACTAACAACTGCAACTGGTGTTATATTATTATCATCGTCTTTTCGAATGGTTTTACAAATATCTATAATATCAACATTAGTGTTGTCTTCATCTATGATAATCAAAGCAGGAATATTTCTTAATGCTTTTTCTAGTTCTTCTGCTTTTACATTGATAAATCTATATTCATCCATACCTTCATATAGCCTTTTCAAGATCGTGCTTAATTCCATTTTATCATCTATCACATATACATCTTGTATCATTCGTTTCTCCTATTTTTTTCGGTTGTAATTTAAAAATATTTATGATTGACTTTGATCCTCTGTTGTATTTGTTTCTTCTGATGAAGTTGTATTAGTAGTATTATTTGCATTTCCTGCATCGCCATACGAACATTCTCCATCAAATTTACTTTCTGTTCCATCAATACTTTTTACTATTAAAATAATTCGATTATAGCCAATTTCTAATTTTTGATCAAATTGAATGCTGGTTGGATTATCATTTCCAATATCCACATTATAATCCATATTATTAAAGTTATAGGATACTGACTCAATTCCACTTTCATGTTCTGCTCTAATTTCAATGCTACTTCCATCTTCAGATAGTGTTACTTTTATTTCTGGCTTTGTAAGTCCTGTAAAACTTTTTGTTTCTGTTGTTGTATTATTGCTTGTGTCTACAGCAACTACTGTCAAATCATTTTTCCCTTTTAAAATTTCGATTTCTGTAGTAATTTCTTTGCTTCCTTCTTCTGCATAAACAGTTTCTTCATTTTCTTCATTCCAACGATAGGTCAAGAAGTCTAAGGCTGTTTCATCTGTTGCAGATATTTTTAGTTTTTTGCCATCTAATGACAACTCAATTATTGGATTAATAATATCTACACCTTTTTCTGAAGAGATTTCTTCATCATAAGTTGTTTCTACTCCAATCTCATCAATTATTTTAATGTGTAACGTATTATCTCCTGCTGGAATATCTATCTTTTCTTCCATGTATTTGTCTGAACCTTTTATGTTTCTTTCAGAGCTTGTATTCCAACTATAAATTAATTTTTGAATATTTTTGTCATGTGTCACTTTAATAATTGCTTGTGTTTCTTGGACTTCAACAGAAATATTGGCTTGCGTTTCTTGGAAAGTATTAATCTCCGCTTGTTTTTGGTTTGAAATCATGCCATAAGCTACTACTACTATCAAAGCAATTGCAAATATTATTAAGATAATAGCAAAAACTCTAACAACCTTGTCCGAACCTCCCGAGTTATTTGATTTGCTATTTGGATTATAATCTAAAATTTGGTTCATCTTTCCACCTCTGTTTTTTATATTACACCATTAATTATACCATATAGATTTTTTAATGTAAATAATATAAAATAAAAAACAAGGTTAATTTTAAAAATTAACCTTGTTCTTTTTTATTTTTATTATAAAACATATTTCTTAATCATCACTACACCTGTACTAATCATTGTTAGAATACCTGTTGTTAATATCACATACATTGGTGCTCGTCCTGTTGAAATACTTAAGATAACTGGTGCATCATCAATATCATCTTCACCATCTTTTTTGTTGTCTGGGGTCGAGTCAATATCGTCTGTGTCGTTTGCATCATTGTAATCTTTACTAATTTCAGCAATATTTGTTTTCATTCCTAAATTATTTTCATTATTAATCCATCTAAGTACCACTTGAACGGTTGCCTTTTCTCCTGGTTGTAATAATTTTTCTGCTAATGCATCAGTTGTGATTACATTATCTGAGATAACTTTCCAATTTTGATTGTCAGCTTCTACAAACTGTAATCCTTCTGGAATGTAATCTTTAATCTCTTTGGCATAACCTGCAATTGTTCCTTGATTTTCAATTGTTATATCATAAACAAATTTTACAATCGTTGAGTTGATTTTCTTTCGATTAATTTCAACTTTTAGCAATTCTCCATTTACTGCTGGAATTTCCTTGTTTGAACTTCCTTCTGTAACAATTGCTTTTACTAAATCTTTTTGAAGTGCTAAATCGAAATAGCCAACATGAACTTTTTCTCTATCAATATCATCTTCACCATCTTTTTTGTTGTCTGGAGTTGAATCAATATCATCGATTTCATTTCCATCTTCGTCAGTATCTTTTGTAATTTCTGCTGTGTTTGTAATTGTGTCATTGGCTGATTTAGCATTTACTTTAAATACTGCCTGTACATCTAAATAAGATAGATTTCCTTTTTCTATATCAAATGCACTTAATAATGCATTCTCATTTCTTGATTCTGATTTTTCTTTTGATAAATAATCTGTTCTTATTTCTGTTGCTTTACTTGTATCTGATGTTTCATTTCCATTCGCATCATACATAATCCAACCATATTTTTTGTTAACTTCATGATCTGGTTCAAATATTAATCCATTTGGAATATCATCTCCAATTTCTGCTGCATAACCATCTACTTCGCCTTCATTATAAACTCTAATTGTATAAGTCACATTATCTCCATTGTTGACTTCTAATGCTGTTTGTGGATGTTCATATATTATTTTTCCATCTTGATAGCTTACTTTTGGAACTCTATCTGTAATTTCTTTGTTGTTTACACCTGTTATAAATTTTTGTAAAGCTAAATCAAATTTCTTCAAAGTTAAGATTTCATAATCGTGATCATCTTGATTTTCATCATTCCCCGGATAATTGTTTGGATCTACCGTATCTGGTACCGAATCTCGGTCGTTTACTTCATTTTTATTATTATCTAAATTTTTTGTAACTTCAGCAATATTTCTTAAGTTACTATCTGCTAATACAATACAAGTAACTTCTATATCTTTATAATCCAATTTATCAGAACCATCAAATGCTTTAATCAAATTATTTGCATTACTTGAGCTTAATGCTGTTGAGGTTAATTTGACAGCTCCTTTGACAACATCAACATTGTTTAAATCTGTTACTCCTGTAAAATCATTTACTTTTAAATTTTTCGTTCCATTTGTTATTTGACTTAATTTTACTGTTTCTACTCCTGAGTTTGGAATTGCCCAGTAATTGTCGATATTTGTGTTATAATTTACTAGATAGCCTAATCCATCTGGTAAATAGTCTGCTATACTCTCTGCATAACCATCTACTTCACCTTCGTTATAAACTCTAATTGTATAGGTTACAATATCACCTTTTTGTACTAAAACTGGTGTTTTAATTGTTGTATAAGTTGCATTGGTTGATCCATTTTTTAATGTTGTCGTGTCAACCTTTGGTTCTCTGCTTTCATT